>DAIRTB010000045.1:5406-9931 GCA_036804105.1 Bacteroidota bacterium
AGCTTGATTCTTTTGCATAAATTCTAATTTTTGTGGATATTTTGAAATGACTGCCAAATATTTTTTTAACTAGCCAATATCTATTTCTCAATAAACGTTAAGGGAAAATGCTGAAATGGATATTTACTTTTTTAATTACAGTTGCTACTTTATTTCCCTTTCCGGGTTTTAGTCAAAACAACAACATTTCTCAATACTTAGATTCTTTATTCAAGGTTAATCCGAGTTTAAAGCAATTAGATTTATCGAAGAAGGGGTTGAATCAATTTCCATCAGAAGTACTCAAGTTTAAGGAGCTGAGATCTTTAAATTTGAGTGGAAATCAGTTTGTAACCTACCCAAAAGAGCTGAAAAAGTTAGTTTATTTAGAAAAACTGGAGATAAATGATTCGAAAATCTCCAATAAGAATTTGAACTTCAAAGCCTACAAAAATTTAAAGGAAGTTTCGTTTAACAATGCTTTTGTAAGTCCAATTATGAAATTGTCTGTTGGCGAGCAACTCAAAAAAATGGATTTAAAACAGAATAAACTTGTTGCTTTAAGAATAAAAGCAAGCAATTTGCAAAAACTTAATTTAGAGTCTAATCAAATTCAAAAACTAACGGTTAGACGAAACGATACCGTTTTAAACCTGATGTTGGCTCGAAATCAGCTTACCAAATTACCTCGTGGTGTTGATAACATTAAATTGAATACCTTAAATCTTAGTGCAAATTCATTTTCTACGGTTCCAGAACTGAAAAAGTCCAAGGATTTAAGAACGCTTATTCTATACCAAAACAAGTTTGAATCTCTTCCGCCGGAATTACCAAAATGGTATCCAAAATTGGTGGAGCTAGATTTTTATTACAATCAAGTGAGCGAAATACCGAGTTCTTACACAGACTTGCACAACTTGGAGCGGTTTTATGCAGCGCACAATAATCTATCGAAACTTCCAGAAAAAGCTATGGAGTGGCCAAATCTAAAGGCACTTTATTTACACAATAATCAGTTAACGGATTTACCCAATTGGCTAGATCAATTTCCCAGGCTTGAAATTCTGGGTGCTCAACACAATAAAATCAATGTTTTTCCGCAGTCTGTTACCAAACTTAAATTGTTGAAGGAGTTAGACATGAGTTACAACGAGATAGAATCTTTCCCAGATTTATCGGCTGAGTTACCTCATTTAAGCTTGATTTTAATCCACGGAAACCTTTGCAAGCCTGGCATGCAATGTTACGAGCCGCTTAACCAATGGGCAGAATTGTGGAAAAGTAAAGGAAAAGTAGTTAAATTCTAAATAAATATATGAAGAAAACCTTAGTTCTGTTCACGCTACTTTTGATTAGCCTTAGTTTATCCGCACAAGATAAGCCCAAACTAGAAAAAGAATTTACGGTTCTACTTGGACTCAAATATACTCCTTTTGATTACATTAGTGGTGGGGTTATTGGTGGTAATTTTCGAATTGATAAATTCTCCATTGGTTTTCGAAACGATATCAATATGAAAGTGGGAAAAGTTGATACGCTAGCGTATTATGGAATTTCCGAATTCAGAATAATTAATTACTTAGACCTACAATATCATTTTAACCCCAAATTGGCCGCTTTTTTGGGTTATGGGTGGGTTAACAATCAAAGGGAGATTTCTCGTTTTAATAGATCATATGGGTATTACGTTATTACCTTAGGAGCTAATTACATGGTAACCCCCAACATTTATTTTGAACTGCGAGGAGATTATCCATTTATTGATCTTAATTCTCCAATAGATTTAAATATTGCTTTCCCTGCCTCAGTAGCACTGATTTATAAATTGAGGTAAAGACTTAAGAAGAAATTATTCCTCCAGCGTCTCCGTCGGTAAATCGTCTAAATAAATAAAGCCTTCGTCGTTTTCTTCAACTTTTGTAGGGGAATACGTGCGGCAGTTATACTTCTTGGTAATTTTTAGGGTGTCCGCTGGCGGATTAAATTTTCTTGGCATTATGCCCAAGCGCTTATCTGTAAACACATTTTCTAGATATTCTCCAACAATGGGTAGAGCAGTTTTGCTTCCCTCACCTGTTTGCGAGGTGCTGAAACGAATTCTTCTATCGTCGGCGCCAACCCAGCAACCGGTTACCAAATCAGGAGAAAGGCCAATAAACCAGCCGTCTGAATAATTTGATGATGTACCCGTTTTACCACCCAATTCTAATTCTTTACCTCTGTTGTACAAATTGAATTCCCAAAGCGGTTGCGATGTGCCTCTATGTTCTTCAATACTTCCTCGCAACATGTAAGTCATCAGAAATGCCGTTTCTGCACTAATGGCTTGCCTTTTTTCTTGAGGTGGAATGTAGCTATTTCCTTCATTATCAATTATTTGAGTTACCAATCTTGGCGATTGATAAACGCCTTGGTTTAAGAAAACGCAATAGGCGGTTACCATTTCTAGCAAGCTTACATCGTTAGTTCCCAATCCTAAAGAAGGAATTGTATCTACCATTGGCGAAGAAATACCCATTCTTCTGGCGGTTTCTGCAACATTTTTTGGTCCAACTTCTATGGTTAGCCTAGCCGCAACAGTATTGAGCGACCGGCCCATTGCAGCTCTAAGAGTCGTGTTTCCCACATAACTTCTGTCGGCATTTCTGGGTTGCCAAAGTTTTTCCACCCCATTTTCAATGTATTTGTGCGATAATGGAGCGTCAATAATATAATCGCAAGGCCCACGACCTTGTTCAATTGCAGTGGCATACACAAATGGTTTAAAAGTAGAGCCAGGTTGCCTTTTCATCTGATGCACGTGGTCGTACTGAAACATGCTGTAATCGTTTCCGCCAACCCAAGCTTTAACTTCTGCTTTGTAAGGATCCATACTTAAAAAGCCCACTTGAAGTAAAGTAAGGTTGTGAATTAGTGAATCCATTGGACTAATCAAGGTATCAATCTGACCTCTCCAAGTAAAAACTTTTCCTTGAGATTTTATTTGCATGGCAGAATCAACTTTGGTAGTGTCAGATTTGAAATGCGCCATAAGTTGCTGATATCTAGGCGTTCTAGAAAGATGGAATTGGATAAATCCTGTAGTGTCTTGCCCATTTTTTTGATTCCATGGAATTCTACCACGCCAATGCGCATAAAATCTTCGTTGCACATTTGCCATCTGGAAAAGCACTGCGTCTTCAGCTTGTTCTTGAAGGCGAGAATCTAGTGTGGTGTAAATTTTCAAACCATCTCTATACGGATCTAAATTGTTTTCTTCTAAGAAATCTTTCAACAGAATGAGCAATGATGACCTGAAATAACCTGCTTTTCCTTCTTCCATAGAAGAAGTTTTGAAATTTACATCGAGTGGCTTTTGAGTATAGATTTTAGCAGAATCAACACTTAGAAACTTATATTTTTCCATTTGGCTTATTACAGTATTCCGTCTTGTTGTTGCTCTTTTTGGGTGATTTATGGGATTGTAATAGCTCGGTGCCTTAAGCAAACCGATTAATAAAGCAGCTTCGTGTGTATCTAGTTCTTTCGGTTCTTTCTGAAAAAATCGAGATGCTGCGGTTTTAATACCGAAAGTCTGATTTCCAAATTCTACTGTATTGAAATACATTTCTATTATTTCATTTTTCTCGTAGCGGTATTCAAGCTTAAAAGCAATAATCCATTCTTTCAACTTTATCAACACAATTCTGATCGGCTTAATGCGCTCTAAAAGGCCTCTTTTGGTGTTTCTTCGAACTTTAAATAAATTCTTTGCTAATTGTTGGGTTATGGTACTTCCACCTCTTGCATTTAAAATTGCTCCACCCAAGGCTTTAAAATCTACGCCGTTGTGCTTGTAAAATCTTATATCTTCAGTTGCAATCAATGCGTTGATGAGGTTTTTATTCAGCTCTTCAAACTTGATTGGAGTTCTATCCTCAATAAAATATTTGCCAAGCAGAACGCTATCAGCACTGTAAATTTCTGTTGAAATATTATATTCTGGATTGCTAATGGTATCTGTATCAGGCATTTTGCCAAAAAGCCAAAGAAAATTAATATTGATGGCAAATAGCAGTAAGCCGAAACAAAGTACAAACGTGTAAATGGCAGCAAGTATTTTTTTCCACCAAATAAGATTTTTAAAGAATTGGAAATTGAAAATGGAGATTCTAAACGGAACTTTTAGTGCATTTAAAATGCGTTTAAGTATCTCAATCAATTTCTTCATAAATTGTACAACAATTAATTAATGCTTTTGCTTCTTGGCGAATTTTCGATAAAAATACTTTGCTGTTGTACTTTTATGAGAGGCGAATCTTCTGTTTTGTATAAATTAACTTTTTGCAATCTAAGCAAAGTTTCCAATTTTCCAGCCGCTTAATTGTTGCTTAAGAGATTCAATGTGCATCAAATGTTTTTTATATGCCACGCCATTTGTATTTCTTGGGCGATGTTGAACCGCTAAAAACAATTGTTTCGCTGTTTTCAATTGCATTTGGCTCAGGTTGTTCAAGTGCAATTCGCAGAAAAGTTCGAAGATTTCGTTAATGGCCAACTCGTTTGG
>DAIRTB010000046.1:0-9917 GCA_036804105.1 Bacteroidota bacterium
ATCCGTTTTAGTAGCATCGTTTTCGTAATATCGGTCTCTAATTTCAGAATTTCCAGCAAAACGAGCCCAAATAACTTCGCCAAAATGTTCGCCTTGATATTGGTTTGCGCCACCTCCAACCAAGAAACTAAAGTTGTTAACCTCTTGCCATTCTAATGAAAAAGTGGTTCCGTAGAAATAATTATCTAACCAACGTCTACGAATTAAGTCGCTGCTAATTACTGTGTCGTTCCCAACAACTGGGAAAATTCCATAATTGCTTAGTTGATCGTTGCCCCGATATTGCTCATAATAACCCCTACCTCTAACCAAGAAGGCTGCGGTGTTAAGCACCATCTTGTTGAAGTTTCTAGTGTAAAACAATTGGTAATGATCTTGCTGATAATTATCGGTTTCATTATCATAGAACATTTCTGTGTCGCCATTAGGGCCACCGAAATATTGTCCAGCTGTGTTTAATTTTCTGTTTGGTTCTTTTTCTGGAATGCCATTCCATGCTTGCTGAGTTTTCTCTCTACCTGAGAAAATATTTACTCTGAATATGTCTTTCTTTCCATAATGTGCTGCGGAGACAAAGTAGGAGCTTAAATCTGAGGCTGAACGATCAATAAAACCATCCGATTTTATTCTGGAAATCCGTCCATCAAACGACCAATTGCTTGGTAATAAGCCACTTCCAAATTTAAGTGATGCTCGTTGTGTATTGAAAGAACCTCCCGAGGCGGTTATTTCTCCATAAGCACTATCAATTAATGTATTCGTTTGCAGATTTAAAGATGCCCCAAAAGCGGTTCCATTGGTTGAGGTTCCTACACCTCTTTGTACCTGAATATTATCAACCGATGATGCAAAATCTGGCATATTTACCCAGAATACCCCATGAGATTCTGCATCGTTAAGCGGAATTCCGTTTACTGTTACATTTATTCGGGTTGGATCTGAACCTCTTATTCTTATTCCCGTGTAGCCTATTCCCGTGCCCGCATCGGATGTTACTACGGCTGAAGGCGTAAGATTAAGTATAAACGGCATGTCTTGTCCGAAATTCTGAGCTTCAATTTCTTTTTTGCTTAGGTTGGTGTAAGTAAGTGGATCGAGCAGTTTCACCCGAGTTGCGCTTACCACAACTTCGTTGCTTAATTTGGTTTGTTGGCGCAAACTTAGATTTAATTCTGCGGCACTATCAATTTTGATAACCTGCTTTTCGTAACCAACATAGGAAACAGTTATGTTTATTGGAAAAGTTTTAACACCAGAGATTTCGAAAAATCCTTTTCCATTAGTAATAGCGGCCAAGTAAGTCTCTGATACAACTATGTGAGCTCCTGGTAGTGGAAATCCATCTTTGGCATCGGTAATTGTGCCTGAAATTTTGTTTTGTGCAAATAGGTTAAAGCAAAAGAGCAGTGCTAGACCTAGTGATAAGTGTTTTTTCATTGTACGTAATTTTTAAAAAATTATGTACGCAAGGGGCGTGTGTACAATGGTTTACTAATAATTCCTTTTCCCTTCGCCGGCATTATCCGTATCAGGTTCAATGGGTATAATCTCAGCCCGTATTTATTAAGGCACCCCTAAAGATTTTGATTTGCGAAGGTAAAGCGAGAAGATTTAATTTTCCTAATTTTTTTAGATTTCTTTACCTGATTGCTTAAATCTAAAATTCTTATGTTTGATTGATGAAAAATAAGGGCCAGATAATACAAATGATAAAGGAGGTGGTTGAAATCTACGCTCCAAAGTCGGAGGTGTTTTTATTTGGTTCTCAAGCTCGAGGTGATGAAAAAGCTAATTCTGATTGGGATTTATTAATTCTGTTGAATTTAAGCTCAGTTACCTTTGAGTTTGAGACCAACTTAATGGATCAATTATATGAACTCGAATTGAAAACAGGAGAGATTTTCTCCCCGCTTATTTATTCTAAAAGCGAGTGGAGTCAAAAATATGGCATAACTTCTTTGTTTGAAAATATAAAAAGAGAAGGAGTACAATTGTAATGACGGGTTCGTGTAATAATAAATTGGCCTATTTAAACTTCAATTAGCAAAATGTAAACAATGCTAATCTGAATAATTATTCACTATTAAAAGATCGAAATTCTCGTTTAACTAGTTTTCAAGCTGAATTGAATGAAGTTAAACTCAGGATCTTTTAGTTCCAATTTTTTATTCTCAATGTTATAGTATGTAAACCCGCCACTTTCATTTTTTAAAAGACATTCATGATGTCGAGTTTTGATAACTTCTATGTTTCTATTTTGGCTAGGAAAGGTAAAAGCAGATGTATTGCTGTACGGCTCAAACTGAATTATTGGACTCCCAAATATGCTGATAAGTTGAGCTAAAGAAGTTGAGAAATGCCAGACTACAGCTCTTACCTGATCCATACTTTCATAAACAAATTCTATTTGGTTAAATCTTTTATCTGAGGGAATTAAAACTCTTCGATTTAAATATGGTTTTGATTCCAAAAAGGGCTCATCGGTAAACAATTTAGTTAATTCATCTAATTTAATAGGATTTCTTATTGAAAGTTCGATGGTCTTGAAGTAGTCTTTTAAACTCATTCTTTCAAGTTGATTAGGTGTAAGTTCAATCACTAATTCTATTTGCTTTAGAGAAATTAAGGTATTTTAGTTTCATCTTGTGTCAAAACAATTCCGTTAGCGGTATCAATAACCCTTGTAAATCCCCCAACCATTAACGCATTATTTGCAGGTACATGCCCGGCAGGAACGTTGAAAAAAACTGGAACACCCACACTTTTTGCGTGGTAAGCTATTATTTCCTCTGCTTCTAACCCAAACGGAATTGCATTGTCTCGCATGGAGGTAAATCCGCCAACGAGAATTCCGTTTAATTTATTAAGAATCCCAGCCCGTTTCAGTCCAAGCATCATCCGGTCGATGTGGTATTTGTACTCATCTAAATCTTCCAGAAGCAAAAGTTTTCCAGCAAAATCTGGCATTGAATTACTCCCCAACATACTGTATAAAACACTTAGGTTTCCTCCAACTAAAGTGCCTGAAATTTCTTTTCCAGAGTTTAATGGATGTTGGGGAAAATTGTAACTTATCTGTTTGTTTTCCAATGCGTTAAATAGACTGTCGAAACCAGATTCGTAACCTTCTTTACCAAAATTCAGCGGCATTTCTGCATGTAAACCACATAATCCAATTTGAGTGTAAACATGATTCAGTAGTACAGTAAGATCTGAATATCCGCATAGCCATTTAGGCTGTTTTTTTAAGGTTTCTAAATGAAGGGAATCTACAATTCTCGCAGTTCCATAGCCACCTCTTGCAAATAAAATGGCTTTCACTTCAGTGTCTGCGATTTGAGCATTCAAATCATTTGCTCTAAATTCATCATCTCCAGCAAATTGATGGTTTCTTGCACCAATACTTACACCCAATTTTACTCGATAACCACGCTCATTTATCAATTGAATAGCCAACTGAAGTTCGCTTTGGTCTATTGCTCGTGCTGTGCTCACAATTGCAATAAGATCGTTCGGTTTTAGAGTTTCAGGTATCATACCGTTTCTTAAGTACTTGATTTTCGATGATTTCAAGATAGCAATCTACTCCTGCAAAAAGCAAATTTTATTTCTTGAAAGTGAAGCTTTGTTTTAATACATTTTCTAATTAACGCAGTTTATATTTTTAAGTAATTGTCATAATGAGTTTTAAACAAAATGTATAACGTTAAAAAAAATTTGAAAAGATTGGGTTACCAATGGCATCGTAATTGCACTAAACATTGAAACTTATAAAAAATTTTATCCGACATATTAAAGGATCCCCAACCTTTAATTATTTGCTGTTTTTTAAGTGAAACCTAGAAAACTTAGTTAAAGGAAAGGCGCCATTGGCGCCTTTCTGCATTTTTGGGGATTCGATTTATGGGTAATCAGCATATCAAAATCCAATAATTCCTCAAAGACAAGGCATTCCTTGTCTCTACGGGAATGCTACCTCAATTAAACCTAAAATATTTTAATCATCCATTTCCCACGGTTGAAACCGTGGGCTATATCCAATAAATCATATCACCAAATCGCCGAATCGCCACATCAGCATATCAACTAATCAGCATATCAACTAATCAGCATATCATCAAATCAACTAAAAAGCTTTCCAACCCTGAGCAACCAAATCGTGCTTGTTGCCAGATTTCGAAATCATGCTTTTTTCTGATTTATCTGAAAGAATTTTACCAATTAAGCTAACATCTGGATTGTTTTCCAGTTTGGCTGCACTTATTGGATCTACCGTAAAAAGTAATTCGTAGTCTTCGCCACCATTTAGCATACAAGTGGTTGGATCAAGATTTAAGCTTCTCGCCAAATTGTAAGCAACAGGATCTATGGGCAGTTTATCTTCGAAAATTTGGCAACCAACACCAGACGATTTGCAGATGTGGAATAACTCAGAGGTTAATCCATCAGAAACGTCTATCATGGAAGTTGGCTTTATTTCCAGTTTTGCAAACATTTGTCGCATATCAACACGTGCTTCAGGTTTAAGCTGACGTTCTAACATATAATCGTAACCCGTCAATTCAGGTTGTATGGCAGGATTTTCTAGGTAAACTCTTTTTTCTCTTTCCAAAACCTGAAGGCCAAGAAAAGCCGCACCCAAATCGCCCGTAACACAAATTATATCTCCAGGTTTTGCATTACTTCTATAGACAAGATCTGTTTCTGAAGCAGAACCAATGGCGGTAATGCTCAAAACCAATCCACTTCTAGAACTGGTAGTATCGCCACCAATTAAGCTTACGTTGTATCGGTTACAAGCGGTTTTTATGCCAGAATAAATTTCGTTAACTGCCTCAACACTAAATTTGCTGGAAAGGGCCAAAGAAACCGTAATGCTCTGAGGAACAGCATTCATGGCGCAAATATCAGACAAATTTACCATCACCGCTTTGTATCCCAAATGCATTAAGGGAGTATATGAAAGATCGAAATGTATGCCTTCCACCAACATATCAGTAGTAACCACAGTAAGTTCATTTTCTTTATTTCTGAGCACAGCTGCATCGTCGCCAACACCTTTAACTACATGATCTGTATTTGTTAATATATCTGAAGTTAGGTAATCAATTAAACCGAATTCACCCAAAGCAGAAATAGGGGTTATATTATTTTGTTTTTGCTCCATTTAAAATTAATTTCGCTACAAAACTACAACTAAAAACAGAAGGCTATCTTTGTGGAAAAGCACATCTACACGAACTTGCCCAAAGTGCTGTATCTTGTGGTGGCTTAATTGCAATTTGATTGGTAAACACATCACCCTAAAAAGTGCGTTTCCTGTCGACAATCCCAGAAATAAAATTACCTGATGAATAAAAAATGGTTAAAGAAAAAACTACCGCATGAAGAAGAAACAAACGCCCTAGCTGAACAACTCAAAATAGATCCTGCCATTGCTAACTTGCTGCTGTTGAGGAACATCAACACTTTAGATAAGGCAAAAAGATTCTTTAAGCCAGAGTTAAACAACCTTTATGATCCCTTTCTAATGAAAGACATGCATAAAGCAGTGGCTACCATAGACGAATATATGCGCAATCACAGCGCCATTTTAATCTATGGAGATTATGATGTTGACGGCACAACGGCGGTTTCTTTGCTGTATTCTTTTCTAGCAAAAAGCTACGATAAGCTCGATTATTACATTCCAGACAGGCATTCTGAAGGCTATGGTCTCTCTTTCGAGGCTATAGATTGGTGTGTTGAAAACAATTTCAAACTCATAATTACCCTAGATTGCGGCATTACCGCAAACGAACAAATAACCTATGCCAAAGAAAAAGGTATTGAGGTAATTATTTCAGACCATCATTTACCTGGAGAAACACTTCCCGAAGCCAGGGCTATTCTTAACCCAAAACAAGCGGATTGCCCATATCCATTTAAGGAGCTTTCGGGTGCCGGAATTGGTTTTAAGTTGGCGCAGGCCTTCACCCAACACAACCAATTACCGGTTGATGCGCTTTATGGGTTCTTAGATTTGGTGGCCGTTTCTATAGCCAGCGACATGGTTCCCATTGAAGACGAAAACAGAATTTTGGCGTACAATGGCTTAAAAAAGTTAAACGAAAATCCAAGTGTTGGTTTAAAAGCCATCAAAGATTTAGCGGTTGACAAACCCGATATCAGCATTCTAGACATTATTCTCCACATAGGGCCAAGAATCAATGCAGCAGGCCGAATGGGCGATGCCGAGAAAGCGGTTAAGTTGCTCATTGCCAGAGAACAAGTAGATGCAGATATTAAAGCTGAATTCATTAACATAACCAACGCAGAGCGCAGAAATGTGGATGCGAGCATCACCAAAGAGGCAATGACTTTAATGCGTAATTCTCCAGAAATGCAAGCAAAAAAATCTACTGTTTTGTATGGCGAAGGCTGGCACAAAGGGGTTATTGGCATTGTTGCTTCTCGCTTAATGGAGACGTATTATCGCCCAACCATTGTGTTTACCCAGAACGAAGGCGTGTTAACCGGATCAGCAAGATCTGTTAATGGATTTGATATTTATGCTGCAATTTCAGAATGTTCAGATTTGGTAGATCAATTCGGCGGACATAAATATGCTGCTGGACTTACCCTTCAGGAGCATAATATTGTAGAGTTTACCCGCAGATTTGAAGAAGTAGTTGCTGGTTCTATTAGAGAAGATCAATTATATCCGAAAATAGATATAGACGTAACTTTAGAGTTCAACCAAATTAATGGCAAATTCCTGCGAATTCTCAAGCAATTTGGGCCTTTCGGGCCAGGAAATCCGCAACCTATTTTTGTAAGTCATAATGTTTATGCCAATCGTTACCTCCGCATTGTAGGCGAAAACCACATTCAGGTTACTGTTGAGCAAGATAATAATTCGCATGTTTTCCAAGCCATTGCCTTTAATCAATCAGAACATTTTGGGTTGATGTCTAAAGGAATACCTTTCAGCATTTGCTATACCATAGAAGAAAATGTTTTTAAGGGCAAAACCAGTACTAAACTATACATAAAAGATATAAAATTCAGTTTCGACTAAATGAAATTAAAAGCATTCAATTTAATTAAGCAATACCGCAGCCGTAAAGTGGTAAACGATGTGAGCTTTGAGGTTAATCAGGGTGAAATTGTTGGCTTACTTGGGCCCAACGGCGCAGGAAAAACCACGAGTTTTTACATGGTTGTTGGCTTAGTAAAAGTAGATTTCGGTAAAGTTACCCTTGATAACCAAGAAATTACCAAGTTGCCTATGTACAAACGTGCAAAAATGGGCATTGGTTATTTGCCACAGGAGGCTTCGGTTTTTCGAAAATTAAGTGTTGAAGAAAATATCCTGGCTATTCTTCAGGTTACAGGAAAAACCCAAAAAGAACAAAAAGAAAGGCTCGAGGTACTTTTAGAAGAATTCAGCCTTGCGCACGTGCGTAAAAACAGGGGCGAAGTACTTTCTGGTGGCGAGCGCCGAAGAACCGAAATTGCCCGTGCATTAGCCGCCGACCCCAAATTTCTTCTGCTCGATGAGCCTTTTGCTGGTGTTGACCCAATTGCCGTGGAAGATATACAAACCATAGTTTTCGGTTTGAAGAAAAAGAACATCGGCATTTTAATAACCGATCACAATGTGCAAGAAACACTTTCCATTACCGATAGAGCGTATCTTTTGTATGAAGGCAGCATTCTGAAAGAAGGTATTCCCGAAGAACTTGCTGAAGATGAGGAAGTAAGAAGACTTTATCTTGGTAGAAATTTTGAATTGAAACGTAAAGTATTAGGCTAAAAGCAACACGATATGGGCGTATTAAACTCAATTATCTTTTGGCTGATGAAGAAAAGGCAGCACCAAATGGAGCTGTTTATAAAATATCCAATTGATGTTCAAGAAGAGGTTCGTAGGAAATTAGTTTCTACTGCCAAAAATACTGCTTGGGGCAAGCAATATGGTTATGCCAAAATTAAAACTGCCGCAGAATTTAAGGAACAAGTTCCTATTAACACCTACGAGCAGATTCAACCCTACATAAACCGCATCATGTTGGGCGAGCAAAATTTGCTCTGGCCTAGCGAAATTAGGTGGTTTGCAAAATCGTCTGGCACCACCAACGATAAAAGCAAGTTTATTCCTGTAAGCGAAGAAGCCCTCGAAGACTGCCATTTTAAAGCAGGTAAAGACATGCTCAGCATTTACTGCAATTGGTACGAAGACACCAATATTTTTTCTGGAAAAGGTTTAACCCTAGGAGGAAGTCACCAAATAAGTGAGCTCAACAATGAAATGTTTTATGGCGATTTATCTGCGGTTTTAATGCAGAATTTGCCTTTTTGGGTTGAGTTTATTAGAACTCCAGATTTGAGCATCGCTTTGATGGATCATTGGGAGGATAAAATTTCAGCTATGGGTAAATACGCTATAAAAGAAGATGTTACCAATGCGGCAGGCGTTCCAACTTGGACTTTGTTACTTTTTCAATGGATTTTGAAACACACGGGTAAAGACAATATTCTGGATGTGTGGCCCAATTTCGAGTTATACATGCACGGTGGCGTATGTTTCGATCCATACAGAGCTCAATTTGAAAACCTTTCTGGTGGAAAAGGGAATATGCGCTTTATGGAAAGCTACAATGCTTCTGAAGGTTATTTTGGCATCCAAAATGATTTTAATGAGAGCGACATGTTGCTGATGTTGGATTACGGAATTTACTTCGAATTTCTGCCAATGGAGCATATTCACGAAGAGAATCCGAAAACATTAAGTTTGGAGGAAGTGGAATTAGACACCAATTATGCGCTAATAATCTCTACTAATTCTGGCCTTTGGCGCTATAATATTGGGGATACTATTAAGTTTACACAGCTAAACCCATTCAAGTTTCAATTATCTGGCAGAACCAAGCATTTCATAAATGTATTTGGCGAAGAACTGATTGTGGATAATGCGGATACTGCGCTTCTGCATGCCTGCAATGTTACAGGCGCATTGATAAACGATTATACAGCAGGACCTGTTTTTTTAACCGATCATGCTGCTGGCTGCCACGAATGGGTAATTGAATTTGAAAAAGTTCCCAATAGTTTAGACGATTTCCGCAATGCTTTAGACGAAAAGTTGAAGCAACTAAACTCAGATTACGAGGCTAAAAGAAGAGGCAATTTGGCGTTGACCCAACCGATTATTTCGCCAGTTCCAGCAGAAACATTCTATAAATGGATGAAAAAAAGAGGTAAACTTGGTGGTCAGAATAAGGTGCCACGCCTTTTCAATACCAGAAGATATGTTGAGGAAGTAAAGGAAATGGTTGGGTAATTTTTAGTTTATCACCAAAAAACCTACTGAATTTTCGAAATCAACTTCGACAATAAAAGATATAAAAGCGAATGTTTAAAGCACTTTCCAGACCCTATTTTATTGATAATGAACCCGGTTTTAGGTTAAAACAGGCCTTGCTTTTTGGGTTATTTGTTGCAGGATTCTTATACATCTTTCAGCCGTTTCAGATAATTGAAATGAAGGGTGAACTCTGGTTTAATAGCTTAGCCTTCGGATTGGTAACCTGCTGTTCAATGCTTTTCATGAACATTTTAGTGCCGAAGATTTCCCCTAAATTCTTTAACGAGGAAGCTTGGACCGTAGGCAAAGAAATATTCTTTAGTTTGTTGAATATTGGGTTTATTGGCCTGCTGAATTACCTACTTTTTATAACACTTTCTGGATTTGCTTTTCGGCCAACTTCTGTACTGTGGTTTCAAGGAGTAACACTTGGTATTGGGCTTTTCCCAATGACCTTTTATGTGATTTTTAAGGAACAGCGCATTAGAAAGCGTTACGCAGCTGAGGCCGAAGATTTATCGCATTTATTAGAACATGAAGTTCAGCTTGAAGAACCAACTTCATCAAG
>DAIRTB010000047.1:0-9909 GCA_036804105.1 Bacteroidota bacterium
TTCTAAATAGCTAAAGTGTGTTGTAAAGTTGTTGAGCGGGCTTAGAATATTAAATCTGTGTTAACCTAAGTAAGATAATTTTTAAAGAATCTTAAGTGTAAAGTAGCTTTTTCAATCTTAAGAACTTTCTATGAATTCTAACTTATCTAAGTTTTTCAATAAAATTCGAAATCGTTTTTTTAATTCCTGCTAAAATATTAACTTTCAATTGCACTTAGTAAAGCAAGTAAAAAAATATATATAAAACATTAAATTATAATCTTTCTTTTAATAAAACCAACAAGTCGTCTCTATGCTCTTTGGTAATGGGTAAAATTGTGCCGTCTTTTAAACTCACTTTGTTAGCTTTAATTTCAAAAGACACAATATGAAAAAGATTTATCAAGTGGCTTTTATGAATTTTAAAGAAACCGTTTAAAGTAAGTAATTTCTCATAAAAGTAAAGACCTCTCGATGCAAGTAGTGATTCGCCATTTTTAAAGTAGAATAGGGTATAAGATTTTGCTGCATTAACTCTTACAATTTCGTCGTATTCAAAAATGAGTACTTTATTGATAGTTCTAACCGCTAATTTAGAAAATTCTTTATTATAGGCATTTAAACCTAAGGTTAAGTCAGATTTCTTACGCAAATTCTCAATAAATCGATCCTGAAGCTTATTTAGAAAAAGAGTAAGGTCTTGAAAATTTAAGGGTTTAAGTAAATAATCTAATGCGCCAATTTTTATGGCCTGTAAGGCAAAATGGTCGAAACTGGTTACAAAGACTAGATGTTTGTATTTTTCTTTAAGTAAATCGGCCACTAAAAATCCATTTAAAACTGGCATATCAATGTCGGAAAATAATACATCAAATTCCTTTTCTTCCAATTCAAGCACTGCCTTTTCAGGGTCTGTATAGGTAGCAAGAATCTGTATATTTGGGGTAATTTTGCTTAGGTAAAGCGATAAGGTTTTAACAGCTGAGATGTCATCGTCAATAATTACGCAGCTTATTTTTATTTCGTTTAGAGACATGGTAACTAATTTAATTTTTCCATAGGTATTAAAAATGAGAATTTAGAAAACGTAAGGTTTAAATGCTCAATATAAACTTGCTCAAAATTAATACTTGCTTCCACTTTATGCTTATTAAGATAAATTTCGAGCCGCCTTTTTATATTTTGGTTTCCAATTGATGGACGATTTTGATGGTTTTTCTTATGTAATCCATTTGGGCCAGGTCCAGAATCTAATACCTCTACCTGTAATAATTCGGAACTGAAAAGCTTGATTGTTAGCATTAAATAATTCTGCTCATTGCTACTATTCATAAGCCCATGTTTAATTGCATTTTCAATTAAGGGTTGAATCATCATTACAGGTATAGCTGTTTTTTCAGGATTTAAACTTTCATCTAAATCAACTTTATATATCCATTTTTCGTTTACAAAGTGATCATACAGGTTTATGTAATTGTTTAAAAATAGCAACTCTTCTTTTAAGGAAATAAATTCTTCGAATGAGTTTTGAAGTGTTTTGGTTAATAGTGCGCCTAAATTAGAAATGCGCTCAGCTGCAGCAAGATTATCTTCTTCTAAGATTTTACTTTGAATTGAAGTTAACGTATTTAAAAGTAAATGGGGATTCATTTGTGTTTGTAAAGCCATTAACTCACTCTTAGTTTTAGCTGTTTGAAGTTCAGCCTTTTCAACCTGAATATTGTATATGCGCTTTATGGTTTTAAATCTGGCACTCATAAGTAAACCAGCGATTAAAACTATTATAAAGCCAATGAGGAAATAAAACCAGTTTTGTCTGTACCAGGGTGTAAGTATTTCGAAAGCTAAATATTGTGCTTCGCCCCAATTTTTTCCATCCATTGAAGCTTGAAAAATAAGCTTGTAAGTACCGAATGGAAGATTGCTAAACAAAATCTCTCCTTTTTTACCAATAATATTCCAGTTTTTAATATTTTCGAATCTGTAACGGTAAGTAATAATTTCAGGCGATGAAAAATACAATGCACTGAGTTGTACTTTTAGCAATGTTGTATTGGTAGGGAAATAATATTTCTCAGCAAAAGAAGTTGCCATAGCAGCCTCAAAGTAAACCGTATCGAGCGTAGAAATTTTTGAAATGTATGCTAAAATAGGCTTAGATTCTAACCAGGGATTTTCTAAAACATCTTTTGGTATTATGGTAAGCTGATTTTCTAAAGCAACACATAAGTTACCAGATGGCATGGTTAGCGCTGAAACTAGATTTGGTTGAATTGGATTATAATCGAAGAATGCAGCTGGGAAATTATTTTGTACGCCCTCTTTGTTTAATACGCTTAACCCTTTCTCAGTAAAATAGGCCATAAATTGAGACCCAAGATCTTCAAAATAAATTAAATTTTTGCCCAGTTCTTCAAATTGATTAAAATACGTTTTAATCAGTTGAAACTCACCCCCAGACTCTTTTAGAACTGCAAACCCTTCCCAATAATAGTAAGCCCAAATGGTAGAATCTTTCATTATGGTAATGTCTATAACCCAACTCTTTGGCAAAATATCTGGTAAAATGGGTACTTTAATTCCATTTTTAATTTGAAAAAGTCCTATTTTATCTCCTCCATATATTTTCGTACCATTAAGGGTTAAACCGAAACTTAATGCATTGAAATTAGGATTATTAATTGGGTAGGTTTTAGCATCTTTTATCTTTAAAACCCCCTCAATTCTATTATTGAGATAAACTTCGTTGTTTTCAAATTTTTTAAAAACACTGTATCCTATCAGCCGCTTCCCTGATGGGGATTTGATTTCAAAAAAATCAGTTGGCGAAATCTGCCAAAGGCCATTAGCAGAGTAAACTAAAAATTTATTGGTATCTAACTGTTCAAACGAGTAAATAAATTCGAGATCTAAAAGCTTGGTTAAATATGCCTTGCTTTTAAACACACTATCTGGAAAGTTAAAACTGGTGCCAATTACAGCTGAGTCGGTAATTCTAAAAACCCAATTTGGATGTTCAAAATCATTATAATAATGAAACGAATTTGCGTATTTCTTTTCTTGAGGGGATGTATTAAATTTAAAAAAATCTGTTTTATATATTTTCAATAGCCCCTCATAAGTAGCTACCCAAATATTATTTTCAAGGTCTACTGCGGCATTATTCAATTTAACACCAACACTTTGAGGTACTATAATCTCCTCCTTTATCTTTTTTGAATCGAATATAAAAAGTGATTCGCCAAGAGCTAAGATTTCTCCATTACCTATTTCAACAAAAGAATTAACTTTAATACCGTCTAAAAAAGACAATTCTTCAACGGTTGTACCAGTTATTTTATAAGATTTATTGAAAAAGCTACTTACATAAAGTTGATTTCCAATCTTAGAAATGCTTCTAGCTTGAAAATCATTTGGCAAAAGGGTTAGTTCCTTCCCATCGAAAACATAAAATGAAAGCTTACTTTGGAAATATTCTAATTTACCTAACTTATAATAAGCCTTTAATGAATCATTTTGTAATAAATCATAGATTTTATGCTTGGGGAGATAATCTTTAAGTAAGCCATTTGTAAATTTATAAACTTTACCGTGAACAGTAACTAGATATTGGTTCGATTCCGTTTGGAAAAGAGTTGGCATATTTAATATTTCATTTCCATTGGGAAGCTTAAGCCTTTTTATTTTATTTTCCTTGAACAAATATAAACCCTCTCCTTCGGCTAAAAGGGCGGTGCCAGAGTCCATTGGTAAAATTTGTTCAATCATCCTACCTTTAAATTCGTCTGATTCATAGTAATTGAAGAAAGTACTTCCATTAAAAACTGAGAACCCAATGTTTGTTCCAATAAATGCAAAACCTTGTTTATTGAAAGCAATTGAATTTATGGCCTTTTGATGTAAACCATCTTCAAAACTTAGAAGTTTTTGGGCGTATTGAGTTTGACCGCTAACGGTAATTGAAATTATGAAAAGACTTTTTATAAGAAAAAGAAGAAAATAGAATTTACACTTATACTCCATTTTATGCTACAAAAAAGTTTATGCAAGGTAGAGAATTTTGCAAACAAAAGTGAAATTTGTGTAAAAGGAGTTTGTTAAGTCAGAAAAGTTAAACTGGGTTTGATGTATATGGTGAATTACATCAAACCCAGTTTTTAAATAGGGCTTGATTCTTTATTCACTAACAACCTTTCTAATTTTTGAACAATTAGTTTCAATTTCTTTTGCGTGCTGCCTTTCTTCTACTTGAAAAAGTAAGATGCTATGGATTGAATTTGGATATAAGTTAAAACCTCCCCGTTCTAATTTTGGTAAATTAACAAGAAGAGTAACAAGAACTTCAGCATTTGAAATTGATTCTACACAATTATCTACCTAAACTATACTAGGTTAATCGTTAAGTACAATCCACTACACTACTTCAAAACCCAATCAACCCAAGATTCAACCTGTTTTATAGAATTTGGTCTCAAAACAATTTTTCTGTCTTTGTCTAATAAATACATGGTTGGGGTACCAAATACGTAATAATCTTTGGCCATTTTACTTTCCCACTTTTTAAATTCACAAGTGCTTATAAAAGGGAAACCTGCAGCAAATTTTGCAAAATCAAGTGGGGTTTCATCTAAACTTACCAAAACTACTTCAACACCTTTTTCTAACCACTTGTTATACAATGGTACAATCTGTGGTATTTCTTCTATGCAGTGCGGGCACCAGCCTGCAGCAAACACTACAAGGGTATATTCAGAATTAATGTCGCTTATTTTTTTTGCTTGCGTATGTGTTGGGTAATAAGTAGTTGTCGGAAAAATAATTTCAGGAGCTATATTGCCCTTTTTCATAGTTCTATAGGTTTCCAATTGAAAGGCCAAATCTTGATTGATGGAGCAGCTATTATCGTTCAACACCTTCAAGGCTAAATATTCTGAAGAGCTAAAAAAGCTTCTTTTTTCCAATAGATTAAATAAGTAATCGGTTACCTCGTTGTATTTGGTCTCGTTTGAAGCCAAAGATTGCAACATTAAATCGATAGATCGATTTAGATCTGCAAAAACTGAATCTAAAGAGCCACTGCTGTTTTCTATAAACCATACATGGCTTTCTATAGCATCTTTGAATAGGCCACTTTTGTAAAGACGATTATCAGCATAATCAATTTTGCGCAATGCTGTTCGAGTAGCTGGAATTTCCTCTGGTTTATATTGGGCAACAACAGAAACACTGCTAACTAATTTGCGTATGGGTAGAAACCATCGTACATAACTATCTTTAGGTAAACTATTCAGAAAAGTTTCATCATCAGTTTTTAGTCGTTGCTTTTCAATTTGAATTGCTTTTAGGGGTGCTTTCTGATTTTTAAATAAAGGCTCATTTTGATACATTTTATTTAAATAATTCCAAGCACTAAGTGCTTGTTCTCTTTTAGGATACTCAATTGCATACTTTTCAAAGGCCTGGTTTTGAGCGCCTTTTGTAAATTTTAAGGATTCAGTTAATTCGAGAGATTCACCCTTTACTTCGGTCGCTTCATTTCCAAGTATAATAATTAAAGGTTTACCGCCAGGCGATATTAAATAACCCATACCATAATCTTTTGCCGAAAACTTCAAGGTGAAATTGCCAAATTCATCGGTCTTGGTACTGTCAATTAAATAAGATCTTAAACCTTCAAATCCCTCTAAACGAATTGTTTTGTTTGGTAATGAAGTGAAAGTTCCAGAAAGTGTCTGGCCAAGCAGTATTGTTGAGGTAAAAATCAATACAAAGAATAAAAGCAAAACCTTTTTCATAATGGTAGCAAATCTAATTATAAAACGGTAAATACTATAAATTAAATGAAAATAATGAGCTAAATGGGCATGATATAATATCCCTAAAAATCAATTCTGTGATTTTAATTGACTTAGAAAAACAATTTCAATGTTTGAAACAATCTAAGGGGCGAAGAAAAATTGTTTGGTTAAAATTGAACTTCAGATAGAGTCAAATAAATTTCTTAAGCCAAAATCATTAAAAACATGACCAAAACATTAGTAAAAAATAATCCTTTTAAAAAAAGCGAGGGTTCTACCGTTATCTACTTTGTAACCAATAATTTAGAGTTTTGGGAAAATAATAAGAATTTTCTTTCATTTAGTGCTATAGAAATTCAACCAATTCCATTTTTAGGATTCAATTTTGATTTCCAGAACAACTATAAGGCAATCATTTTTGATGTTTTTGGATTTAGGCCTTCAACCTGCAAAAGATTATTGAAGAAAGGCGAGTCCGTAACAAATGGAAAATTCATTTTTATTGGGACCGAAAACCAGAATATAGAGGAATTTTCAAAAGCCAAAAATTGTAATTTTATTTCAATTCCCTTTTCTTCAAATTTTTTCAGAGAACAACTAAAACAGCTTGGAATAATATAAGCATATTAAATAATCCTAAACAGCCTCTCTATTAATTAATCCTGTGTCAACCTCCCGCTCTAACCTTTTTTTGACACAGAATCGAAAAACCAAATCTGTGTCATTTTAAATTTTCAAAATTAATTTGACACGAAAATGATAATCTAAATCTGTGTCATTTTTTCTTTGTAGAAAAAAATTGACACAATATATTTCATTGTTATGTGTTTATTTCCTACAAAAGTGGAATAACTAGACACGCTTTAGAAACGTAGTTCTTAATAAAGAAAACTATTTGCATGTTGAAGGTAAGCATTTTCCATTTTTCTCTTAATCTATTACACAAATGAACACAATTAAAATTGTCAGAAAAGAGCTTGGTTTGAAGCAAGAATACTTAGCAGTACTACTTGGGGTTAAAAGATCTCAAATCTCCATGGCTGAATGTGCACAACGAGAATTGCCCTCTGCCGCCTCACAAATTGTAAATCAAATGTTTATCAATTTAGGGATTTCAGAAATCTCTGAAGACAATATTGCGAACTATAAACTGCCTACCAAACCACATAAATACTTAGAAATGATCGGTTTAGAAGCAAATACTCGTGCTAATCACTGTCTTGAAATTGCAAAACAAATGGAATTGAATTATGCCAGTGCAATAAACCGACAATTACAATTACCTGAACTATTTCCTGAACCTACTGCCCAACAAAAATTGGTTCTGAATTTACTGGAAATTGAATCACAGGCATGGTTAGTAAACTGTAATCCAACCTTGCAAGCAAAGTTCAGAAAGATTGGTGCGCTTCTCAACCAAATACAATCTATTGTTAAATGATTACAATTTGTAAAAAATAGAAAAAGTTTGTTTGTACAAACCAAATGGATCTTAAAAGGATGGCCAAAATAAAACTTTGTTTAAAACCTCATCAGTTTGCTAGTATTAATGGTTTGATTTTACAATATTTTCTATCAGCACCTTTGAAGGAGATTTCTAGTTAAAGATTTGCAAATGGTTGTTTTTAAATACAAATGCACTCAATCAGCCCATTAAAAAAATAGTTTAGCAATTTAGAATAATATGAGCCATAAAAACGAATAAAATTAGTGTAATTTGAGATAAGCTTTTAAAGGATTTTACTTGTTTTTCAATATACTCAATTTAAAATATTCACATTTTGAAAAAAAATGCGGTACTGTTCTAAAAATCCAATGAAGGAATATGCAAACTGGTATTTTAAAATTAATAGTTGGAGCAATTCAAATTACCTTAAATACCTATAAATATTGGTGTGTAAAACCCAAAAGTTAAGAAAATGAATTTAAAAATAATAATGTCGGATGATAAGAGTTTAGTCTGTGTTGGTTTAAAGGTAGTTTTGAAATCAGAATTTCCTAATGCAGTAATCCATTCATCAAATTCCTATTCAGAACTAGTAGCTTGTTTGCAAGAGAATTTCTATGATTTAGTATTGCTAGACATAAACATGGATGCTTTTAGCGACCTAAATGTTTTGCATGATCTAAAGCACATAAATCCTAAGATTTACATTATAATATTTTCCTATCACGACGAACATATTGCCTTAAGGTATATAAATAAAGGTGCAGATGGCTTCATTAGCAAATCTTCATCTGAGCAGGAAATAAAATTTGCAATTAATTCAGTTTTAAAAAATGGATTTTATTATCCTCAGAAATTGGTAAAATTAGCACTAAAATCAAACCCTGAAGATATAAAAAGCAATTTACATGCAGTTTTAAGCGAGCGAGAATTGGAGGTATTTAACTTATTTCTTTCAGGCAACAAAAATCTGCAAATAGCTACTTTGCTTGGTCTGCACATGTCTACTGTAAGTACATTTAAAAAAAGAATTTTAGAGAAATTAAAAGTGAACAATTTAACGGATTTAGTTAAGCGTTATCACCATTTTGAAATCCATTAACTATTGTTAGAGATGTAAATCACTTTGGTTTTAAAAGTATTCTAATCAAATGGCAACATTTTCTTTTTACCGCTTAAACGTATTTCCTAATTGAATATCACCTGCATCAACCTATGCACGCTCATCTGTGTTTTTCCCTGCTCCTTGAAAAGCAAAATGGCATGCTCACATTTTTGGCGCTCGAGCAATTTTAATTCGAGCACAACCACATCTGATTTTATAAATCCGATTGGCAAAAAATTTTGCCACCATTTCAGGTTGCGTTTCAAGAAATACCGTTGGGTAACCTCTAAACCTTCATCTGGTAAAAGGCGCCTCCACTGAAGACTTTTGAAACAACTCCATTGGCGCTTTTCAAAATGTAGCTTAAGGTAATCGAACACAAAAAATGGATGTGAACTTTGCAATTGAGTTAGATTATGAAATTTAATCACCTCAAAATCATTCGATTGTACAATCTCACATGAAGATAAAGCATTGAAAAAGAAATATTGCTCGTAATGATCTTTAATGGCCTCCAAATTCAGTGAGAAGATTGGGCTATTAATCCACTCCCGATACTGCCGCCAATATTGCTCGCTCCTTCGTATAGATCTTGCACGCACAACACCCGCCTTCAGGTCGAGCTGTTCAAGTTTAGAAGGATTAAAATATTTATCTAGCGCCATATTATTTTAAAATGCAGAAACCACTGTCTTATTTTGTGTGTTGCTAACAATTAAAGACGTAAAAATACAACGTCTCATATGAACATTAGTTTATGAAAATTTCTTTTTTGGGTGGCGCTCGTCAGGTAACTGGCAGTATGTACCTGCTTGAGCTGGAAGATGGCTATAAAATCTTAGTAGATTGTGGTATTGATATGGAAAAAGGAAGGAGCAAAGATTTCATTCTCGATCTGCCAATTCATCCCTCAGAAATAAATCTCGTTTTGCTTACTCACGCACATGTAGATCACAGTGGCAATCTGCCGCTTTTGATTAAAGAAGGTTACGAAGGGCAAATTCTCTGCACAGCGCCAACTTACTATCTATCAGCACTTTTACTGAACGATTCTGCTATGTTGCAGCAAAAAAAGATTTCGTCCATTGGGAACAGCCGAAGTAAAAAACATCGTAAAAAAGTGCTCGACAATGCTGGGCTGTTGTACAACCAAAGAGATGTTGAGCAAAGCCTAAATAGCTTTCTAACTATCGCATTTAACAAGCCATTTCGAGTAAACGACCATTTAAGTGTTACATTCATTCCCATTGGGCACATTTTAGGAGCAGCAAGTATTGTTATAACTTATAAAGAAAATAATGTAACCCAGCGCATTGGTTTTTCGGGTGATGTTGGGCGCAGAAACTATCCGCTCCTGCCCGACCCGCAACCTTTGCCGCAGCTCGACTATCTAGTAATGGAAACCACCTACGGCGACCGTGAACATGTGGATATGCAATCGGCTGGAGATATTTTAGAGCAAGCCATTATGGCAACTTGTGTGGAGAAAAGTGGCAGATTAATTATTCCAGCTTTTAGTGTGGGTAGAACACAATCGGTAATAATTACGCTAAGGAAACTGGCCGATAAACATAAACTTC
>DAIRTB010000048.1:0-9893 GCA_036804105.1 Bacteroidota bacterium
GAAAGGAGCATAAACATCGTTTAATTCGGCTTCATCGTTCGGAACGATGGGTTGCAAAGCGAAAGCATAATCTAACCCTGCTTGAATTTCGGTTTTTATGCTGAGTGTTATTTCTTCAATCTCTTCTGAAGTAATTACACCTTTGTCTAAAAGGTATTGTTGGTAATTGTTAAGTGGATCTTTCTGCGCCCAATTTTCTATTAATTCTTGCGGAACATATTTGGTACCCGAAGCTTCTTCGTGCCCACGCATTCTAAAGGTAATACATTCTAATAAAACAGGTTCTGGATTTGCCCTTAGCTCTTCAGCCAGTTTTCTTACGGTCTCATACACTTCGAGAATGTTGTTGCCATCAATCTGCACCGCACGCATTCCGTAGCCGATTCCTTTATCTATAAACTGCTTGCATCGGAATTGTTCGTTCGATGGGGTTGATAATCCGTAGCCATTGTTTTCAATTACAAAAATTACCGGAAGTTGCCATACCGCCGCAACGTTTAAAGATTCATGAAAGTCGCCTTCGCTTGTACCGCCATCACCCGAAAAAACTAAGGTTACTTTTGGGTTAGCGTCAATTTTATCTGCTAATGCAATTCCGGTAGCAACTGCCAGTTGTGGTCCTAGATGTGAAATCATGCCCACAATATGAAATTCGTTGGAGCCAAAATGGAAAGATCTTTCTCTGCCTTTGCTAAAACCCTCGTACCTGCCTTGCCATTGGGCAAAAAGCTTTCCGAAGGGCATTTTTCTACTTGTAAAAACTCCAAGGTTTCTATGTAGTGGCAAAATGTATTCGTCTTGATGAAGTGCAAGTGTACTGCCAACAGAAATTGCTTCTTGACCAATACCAGAAAACCATTTGCTTATGCGGCCTTGACGCAATAAGACCAACATTCTCTCCTCCACTAAACGAGGGTATAGCATATGCCGATACAAATCTTTAAGCAGATCTGTACCAAGTTCGAACTGTTCGAAATTCATGTTATTTTCTAGTATTGTTTTTTAATCGCCATTGTTGATTAAACGATTGCTTTGCTAAATCAGGGAAATGCCTTCTGTCGCCCCATGCTTTAGAGAACATGCGGGTCATTACCCAGTTTTTTAGTTTGAAAGTGCCCACATTCATTAGTTTTCTATTCAACATGCCTTGTTTCCAAAGAAACCAAGTGTATGCTTCACTAGATGGACTTAGCCCTTGGGTAACACTTTCTTTTCTGTTTAGTAAGAGTAAATTGTGTAGATTAATTTTTACAGGGCAAACCTCCGTACAGTTTCCACACAAAGAAGAAGCAAAGCTTAGATGCTTGTACTCTTTCATCCCTTGAAGATGTGGAGTTATTACTGCACCAATAGGACCACTGTAGGTTGTGTTGTACGTATGGCCGCCAATATTTTTGTAAACTGGACAGGCATTTAAGCAGGCTCCACAGCGAATACAATAGAGTGCTTGGCGTTTTTCTGGCTTTGCAAGTAATTCTGTTCTGCCATTGTCTAGCAAAATTACATACATTTCTTCTGGGCCAGAATTCTCGTTTGCAGCTTTAGGACCAGAAATAAGGGTATTGTAAACGGTTAATAACTGACCAGTTCCATGCGTTGCCAAAAGTGGAAGAAAGAGATCCAAATCCTTCATTGAAGGAATAACTTTTTCTATACCAACAATGGCAATATGAATTTTCGGAAAGCCTACACATAAGCGTGCATTACCTTCGTTTTCGGTAACTAAAATTGCACCTTCTTTCGCTACAATGAAATTTGCGCCTGTAACTCCTATTTCGGCTTCGTGGTACCTGTTTCTTAACAAGTTACGAGCATGGTTGGTTAATTGTTCTGGAGTAAAATCTAAGGGAGTGTCGAATTTTTCGTTAAAAAGCTCTGCAATATCTTCCTTAGATTTATGCATTGCCGGGGTTATAATGTGGTAAGGAGGTTCTTCGGCCAATTGAACAATAAACTCTCCTAAATCTGTTTCGAAAACCTCAACGCCGTGTTTCTCTAAACCTTTGTTAAGATGAATTTCTTCGGTAACCATAGATTTAGATTTCACTACCGTTTTTGCGCCTTTCTCTTCAACAATTTTGAGAATAGACATCATGGCATCGTTGGCATCGTTTGCCCAAATAACCTTGCCGCCTTTTGCGGTAAACACCCTTTCAAATTCCTCTAAATGGGTGTCTAAATGTTCAATTACCTTCCACTTAACATAGTGAGCCCGAGCTTTTGCTAGCTCCAAGTTTTGGTAATACGCCTTTCCTACGGTAACGGCTTTATCATATCGATCAATATTAAAATTTACTTTTTTACGATGTGATGCATCGAATGCTTTAATATCAGATTGTTCAATAAAAGTTTTGCTCAACATTATTCGCCTCCGTCTGGTAAGTCTGAAACAATTCTATCAGGTCTGTTCACGATCATCCAAGAAGTGCGATAAACAAGTTCTATTATGGTTTTCATTTTGTCGAAATCAATTTTATCAACTGTATCGGTTGGCTTATGATAATCGTCGTGAATGCCACTGAAATAAAATATTGCTGGAATTCCATTCTTCACAAAATTGTAATGATCTGATCGATAGTAATATCTGTTTGGATCTTTTGGATCGTTAAACGTATAATCGAGTTCAATGTTTACAGATTCTGCGTTTGCTTGTTCATTTAAATTATGCAAGTCTAAACTGGTTCTATCGCCACCGATGATGTAAATATATTTCGAATTGTTTTCGTGTGCTTTGTCTGTTCTTCCAATCATATCGATGTTGAGATTGGCAACAATATTGTTTATTTCAAATGGAGGTTTTTCGGTGAAAAAATTAGACCCCAACAACCCTTTTTCCTCAGCAGTAACCCAAAGAAAAAGAATGGATCTTTTAGGTCGCTTACCCTTCTTAATATTTTCTACGTAAGCCTGAGCGAGCGCAAGTAAAGCCACAGTTCCGGTTCCATTATCATCGGCGCCGTAATAAATTTCTTCACCTTCAATGCCCAAATGATCGTAATGCGCACTTACAACCAAAACCTCTTGAGATAAATCTGAGCCTGGCAGGAAAGCCATAATATTTGGCGACTCGAAAGTATCTATTGTTCTTGAAATGCTAGCATTAAAATTTTCCTTGACAGTTTTTCTTATCGGTTTCAACTGTTTGCGATAAGATTTTAGTACCTTCTTTTCAGAAATGCGCAAAAGCTTTAACACTTTAGCAGACATTTTTTCATTCATAAAAAAAGTAGGAATAACTGGGTTCTGCGTTATAAAAAAAGTTGCGCTAGAATCTACCGGAATATTCAACTTTATTTGAGGATGTTCTGCCCGATACTGATAAAGCTGAGCTATATTTTTAAAATTTTTGGTTATTACTAAGATGGCCGCAGGATTTTTTGCACTAACTGCACTTAGTTTAAACGAAATGCTCTGCCCCCAAACCGATTGATTTTTTTCAGGATCTATTAAGCTTTTTCCATCGCTTGAGGTTGGCTCGCCTTCAAGCACAACAATCACTTTATTGGTAAGGTCGCCTTCTAATTCGTTAAAGCCTTTAGCATTGATACCATATCCAACAAAAACCAAATCTTTAGCTGCAATACTTGTTTCCGTGTAACCCGTATTAACCCAAAACTGATTTTTGTAGTTGAAAGCATCGTCTGATATTCTTAAATCAACAGCATTAATTATTTCCTTTTTTAGAGGTACATTTTGGCGATATCCTTTTAGAAATTCTTGATTTTGCGTTGCACCTTGAAAAGCTGGGATACCGAGATTTTCCAATCTGTCTTCAATAAACTTTGCTGCGGCTAGAATACCCTCTTGATCTGAACCTCTGCCTACACAAGAAGCTCCAGCTAGGTAGGTTAAATCGTTTACCAAATTCTGTTTGCTAATATTAATATCTTGAGCATTAAGTGCTAATGCTGCAAAAAGGAAGATTACTATGCCAATACAATTTTTCATTTACAATTTATTTTATTTACTCTGGTTTCGTGTCTTCCACCTTCGAATTCTGAAGCTAAAAATTTCTCTACTATTTCGAAAGCCTCGGTTTGCGTAATAAAACGAGCTGGCAAGCAGATTATGTTTGCATCGTTATGTTGTCTGGCCAAAGTTGCAATTTCTGGAAGCCAAGCTAAAGCAGCTCTGATGCCATTATGTTTATTTGCAGTAATACAAACTCCATTTGCGCTACCACAAATTAATATTCCTATTGCATTATTTGCTAGAACTTCCTCTGCAACTTTGTGGGCAAAATCTGGATAATCTACAGATTCCTCAGAATAGGTACCGCAATCTAAAAATTGGAAATTAGACTCTTGATATTGTCTAAGAATGGCTTTTTTAAGTTCAAAACCAGCGTGGTCGTTGCCGATGTATATTTTAGTCTTCATTTTTTAATGCTAATGCTTGTTTCTTTTCTACTCTTTTTACTACAAAAATGCCCATTTCGTATAAAAGTAACATGGGAATTGCCAATAAAATCATGCTTGCTACATCTGAAGGCGTAATAAGCGCTGATAAAAACAGATTGATCACAATTGCATATCTTCTGTTATCGGCTAAAAATTTAGAATTAACAATTCCAATTTTTGCAAGAAAATACAAAAGTACAGGCAATTCGAATATCAATCCAGATGCTAAAGTTAATAAAGAAAGCGTAGACAAGTAAGAGGTTAACGATATTTGGTTGCTTACTTCGGCGCTAATTTGATAGGATCCCAAAAAAACCACAGACACAGGTGCGAGTAAAAAATAACCAAAGGCAACTCCAGTGAAAAAAAGCATAGAAATCCAAAAAATTAGAGTTTTTATACCTTTCGTTTCCTGATCTTTTAGTGCAGGTTTCACAAACCGCCATAGTTCCCAAATAATATATGGGAATGCCAAAATGAATCCAGCGATAAAGGAAGTAGACATGTGCTGGAAAAATTGGCCAGTTAAATCTATGTTTTGTAGGGTGAAGTTTATTTCCGTAAAACAAAGCCCTCCTAAAGCAGGAATCTGCTCAGCAATTTTGCAAAACATTTTAAAGGTGATAAAATCTGCACTTTTAGGTGCCAATAAAATCTTATCGAATAGAATGTTTGGATTGGAAAAAACCACGATTGCCAAAACAAAAATGGCAATGGCACTCCTTATTATATGTATCCGAAGTTCGTTGAGATGGTCTAAAAAAGACATCTTCTTTTCCTCTTCTTCGTTAAATTGATCTACGTAAGCCACAATTTTTTAGCGAAGATACATAAGGCGCATTAAATGCCTAGTTTGAAAGTTGAAATTAAACTTCCACTTTATTTTTTTGCTGATGGGGAAGGATTCGAACCTTCACGGAGTAGTTAGGATATTAAGGATAATGGGTTTCAATATCCTCAATAGCTTTGTCCACTTTTGCTCCACCCCCGGGAAAGGAGGGTATGTCTGCCAATTTCACCACCCATCATTTTGTGGTTTAGTTTTCTTGCTGATGGGGAAGGATTCGAACCTCCACGGAGTAGTTAGGTTATTGAGGATATTGGGTTTCAATACCCTCAATAGCTTTGTCCACTTTTGCTCCACCCCCGGGAAAGGAGGGTATGTCTGCCAATTTCACCACCCATCATTGTGATTATATTTTCTCTCAAAGAACTTTTTCAAAAGTAAAGCAAGTAAATTGAAAATAAAAATATCGAAACAAAAATTAAAAAACTTTCAGAATATCGAAAATAATACTAGATTTGATAAAAATATCAAAATTAATTAGCAAAATGGAAGACCAAAAATTCGAAATCGATATTACCGACAAGCGCATATTAAATGTATTGATTCAGGATGCCCAACTTCCTTTTACAAAAGTTGGCGAGCTTGCCCATGTTTCAGACGGAACCGTTCATGTAAGAATGAAAAAACTACAGCAGTTAGGAGTAGTTTCTGGCTCAGGATTACGTGTAAATTATGGCAAATTGGGCTTAGATCTTATTGCCTTTGTAGGTGTTTATCTAACTAAAGGCAGCGTTTATCAAAATGTAATAAGCGCATTTAAAAACATACCTGAGATAACCGAAGCCTATTACACAACCGGCGAATACAGTATATTTTTGAAATTAGTTTGTAGAAATACAGAAAATCTGCGAGCTGTATTAAATGGTCAAATTCAATCAATTGAGGGAGTTGAACGAACTGAATCGCTTATTTCTTTAGATAACCCAATTAACAGAGAAATTCAGCTTTAATAATCATTTTTGAATTCCAAATAAAAAATATTAAATTATTAATATAAATAGAAAAAAATTAGAAAAATACCCTTTTTAATTTAGATTATGGAAAAACTTGCTTTACTTTGAGTTAATAAATAAACAACATTAAAAAATTCTCCTTACAATGGGGCTTTTAAGTGGAATAGCATTTTCTACCCAAGCTCAAGTAATGTTTTCGGAAGATTTCGAAAACGGAATTCCTAGCACTTTTGTGGTTAGAAACAATGATGGCAGACCAGCCGCAGCAAACCTTTTAGCTACTTATGGTTCTAACGGATGGGTTAATACTCAAGAATCTGCCACCAATAAAGCTGCTTCTAGCACATCTTGGACAAATCCAGTGGGAACTGTAGATCGTTGGATGATTACACCACAAATTTCTATAACTTCTGCAAACACAAAGCTTTTCTTCAAAGCAAGAGCTCAGGATGCACAATACCCCGATGGCTATCAGGTTTATGTTCGTACGGTTTCAAGTGCAACTGACACAAATATTTCCGGATTTACAAACATGGTTTTAAATGTGCCAGCCGAAGCAACAACTTGGCAAAATAAAAACATAGATTTAGCTGCATTTAACGGCCAAAATATAAGAATTGCTATCAGAAATAACTCAAATGACAAGTTTGTTCTTCATATTGACGAAATGATTGTGGCTGCTCTTAGTCCTGATAATGCATCTCTAGTAAATCCCAATCCCATGTATTTGGCTGCAGGAAATCCAACCTTAAGATATAGAGTTACCAATTCTGGAAGCACTAACTTAACATCTTTCACCCTAAATTATAGGGTAAATAATGGTACAGTACAAACTACCCCAGTTGCTGGTTTAAACATTGCTTCTTTATCTTCTGGTAATGTTAGTTCTGTTCTAAGCAATTTAACTGGAGGACAAAAAACCATTGAACTATGGGGAACTTCTGTAAATGGGTCTAGCAATACTATGGATACCATTACATTCAGTACGTATGCTGCAAGTTCAAACGAAATGGTTCAAAATTATGCAGTTGTAGAGCATTTCACTCAGGCTTCTTGTGGTCCATGTGCTAGTCAAAACCCAGCATTTCATTCATTTTTAAATGGTCAAGCAAGCAAAGTAATTAAAATTTCCTACCATACGAGCTGGCCTGGTGTTGATTCAATGAATGCGCACAATCCAACTGATATTGCAACAAGAGTTTCATTTTACGGTGTAAGTGGGGTACCAAACGTAAACTTAAGCAACGCCTATTCTGGTTCTCCAGCAGGAGCTTCAAATGTATCGTTAATTGATGCAGAATATGCAAAACCAGGCCTTTTCGACATTGCAGCTACTACAACTTACAATGCTGGCACGAGCACATTAACAATTTCAGGAAACTGGACATCTAAAATTCCTTTTTCTCGTGGCAACGATCTTAGATTACACCTTGTGTTATTAGAAGATCCGATCACCTATGCAACAGCTCCAGGAAGTAATGGTGAAACTGTATTTCCATCAACTGTAAGAAAAATGTTCCCTAATGGTGGAGGCACAGTTTTGCCTACAACTATTACAGCAAACCAAAATGGAACATTCTCGCATACTTTTCAGGTGCCCGCATTTTATGTGTTTGCTAACCTAAAACTAGTTGCTCTAATTCAGGATGCTACTAGCAGAGATATTTTAATTGCCCGTCAATTTGGAGTTGGTAATGTTTCAGTTGAAAACGAGACACTTAATAATAGCTTACAAGTTTTCCCTAATCCAACTACTGGCAATTTGAACGTAAGTTTAGATATCGAAAAATCGTCAGATTTAATCTTCAAAGTAGTTGATATTCAAGGCAAAGTGGTTTACAACGAGCGTATTGAAAACACCTTAATTGGCTTAAATCAAAACGAACTTCAATTGGGTAACTTAAGCAATGGAGTTTACTTCCTTCAGGTTCTAACCGATGGAGCTCAACTAACACGCAAGATTGTGATTAACAAATAATACTAATTTTTAAACAGAAAAGACCGGCAATTTGTCGGTCTTTTTTTTATGGTTGATTTGATTAGTACTGATTCGAAGCTAGCAATACCAAGGTACAGGCTTCTTCTACCTCAATACCTTCAGCTTGAAGCTTTTTTGCTAGCTCGTAATTCTCTGTTCCAGGATTGAAAATTACCCTTCTTGGTTTTAACTCAAGCAGATATGGTAGTAAAGAAATATTGGTTTTAGAACCCACGTAAATGGTTACAGTGTCTAAATTCTCAATTTTGGGCGTTCCAGTTTGGATTTCTTTACCGAAAACTTTTCCAGTTTTCTGACCAACTAAGGCGATTTCGTGACCATGATGCAGCAATCGCTCTGCCGCTATGTAAGCATATCTTTGTGAATTTTCTGATGCTCCAATTATTAATGTAGTGCTCATACTTTTATGTATTGAAGCACCATTTGGGCAATTTTAGTTCCATCCATGGCTGCTGAGACTATTCCACCGGCATAGCCTGCACCTTCACCGCAGGGGAATAATCCAGCAACTTCTGGATGCTGCATGGTCTCTTTATCCCGTGGAATTCTAACTGGACTAGAGGTTCTAGATTCGGTTGCAACTAACACCGCTTCGTTGGTTAAGTATGGCCGCATCCTGCTGCCAATATCCACCAATCCCAATCTTAAACTGTTGGTAATAAACGCTGGAAAGACATCCGCAAAATCTGAAGAAACAATGCCTGGGATGTAAGAACAATCTGGTAAATCTGTGGAAAAACGATTGCCTAGAAAATCCATTAACCTTATGGCAGGAGCCTGCAATTTACCTCCCCCAACTTGGAATGCTTTTTGCTCAATTGCCGATTGGAATTTCAATCCTGCAAGTGCGCCATATTGATTAAACTCCTTAAAATCTGCAAGTTGTAATTCTACCACCATGCCAGAATTTGCAAAGGGGTTATTTCTTTTCGATGGACTCCAACCATTGGTAACCACTTCGTTTGGGTTGGTGGAACAAGGAGCGATAATGCCTCCTGGACACATACAAAATGAGTAAACACCTCTATTTTCTGCTCTTCCAACCAAACTATAACTAGCAGGTGGAAGAAATTCGCCACGGGTATCGCAATGATACTGAACCTGATCGATAACCTGCTGAGGGTGTTCAATTCTAACACCCAAGGCAAAAGGTTTGGCTTCAATTAGAATTGCTCGATTATGCAAAAGTTCAAAAATATCCCTCGCAGAATGTCCAGTTGCTAGAATACAAGCCTGATTCTCAACCCATTCGCTGTTGTTTAACTGTAAACCCTGTAGTTTCCCAAAGGCTATTTTAATATCTGTAAGCTTGGTATTAAATCTAATTTCACCACCACAAGAAATTATGAAGCTAGTAATAGACTGAATAATTCCTGGTAATTTATTTGTGCCAATGTGGGGATGTGCGTTTAGTAGGATATCGCTATTTGCACCAAAAGCAACAAAGGTTTTTAATACCGCTTCGATGTTGCCTCTTTTGCCTGATCTGGTGTAAAGTTTACCGTCTGAGTACGTACCTGCTCCACCTTCGCCAAAGCAATAGTTAGATTCTGGATTAACTTCTCCTTCTCTGGTGATTTTGGCCAGATCGAATCTTCGTTCCCGCACATTTTTTCCTCTTTCTATGATGATGGGTTTGAGGCCAAGTTGAATCAATTCTAATGCGGCGAAAATGCCAGCTGGGCCGTAACCAA
>DAIRTB010000049.1:0-4443 GCA_036804105.1 Bacteroidota bacterium
GTTTCCTTAGAAATCTAGTTTCAATATAGCTTCTTAAGGCATTAGTTGAAATTGATGGCCAATTGATACAAGATTCTTGCACCCACATTGGCATTCCAATCGCCATCTTGTTCGGGCGAAACCTCGTTTAAATCGAAGCCAATTAAGTTTTTGCCCGATTTTCTCAAGCTGCTTATCAAATAAACGGCTTGCTCGTATTGCAGTCCGCCAGGAACTGGAGTTCCAGTATTTGGGCAAAGCGAAGGATCGAGGCCATCGATATCGAAACTCAGGTAAACATTTTCTGGAAGGCTGCTTATGATCTCATTTACAATTTCTTTCCAATTTGCACCTTCGAAAATTTGGGTTGCCATTTGCTTGGATGTGTAGACTTTTACTCTTCCATCGGATGCTTTTACAAAATCGGCTTCGGCTTCACAGAAATCTCTAATTCCTACCTGAACGAGTTTAGAAATTGCTGGGATTTTTAAAGCATTGTGCATAATAGAAGCATGTGAGTAAGTAAAATCCTCATAAGCATCTCTCAAATCCATGTGGGCATCAATTTGAAGAATCCCGAAATCCGAATATTTATCGGCAAGGGCTTCAAAAAGTCCAAGGGGGGTGCTGTGATCTCCGCCTAAAATGGCTACTTTTTTTCCTTGCTCTAAGAACGTTTGGGCATTTTCTTTTACCCAAAGCCTAAGTTCATTGCAAGCTTTGTTTACTTTTTCTAAAAGTTCGTCCATTTTATCTGCCTGATTTTTAGGCTTTCCAGCTTCTAACCACTCAATGTATTGGGTTGCCAACTTTCTATATTTCTTCGATTTCTTTTGAATTTTCTCGGAAATAGGCAACATATAAGGTGCTTTTTTCCAAGCATGCTCAATTTCATCATCAAAAAAATCTAATTGAGGCGAGGCATCTAAAATAGCTTTTGGACCATTGGCCGTGCCTGCGTTATAAGAAACGGTAACTTCCCAAGGCACAGGAATTAATACCAGATTTGCTTCACTTAAAGTAATGGGTAAACCGAATAAATTGCCATTGCTTAGGCCAACGCCATTCGGGTCGAAAGTAGATTCCATAAAATATGTTTTAAAAACCAGTGCTAATTAAGCCCTTTAAAATCGGACTAATTCCATTTATAAAAAACTGAATACCAATGCTAAGTACAATAAATCCCATCATCCTCGATAAAGCAGAAAGTCCGGATTCTCCTAAAAATCTTACCAGTCGAGGAGAAACTCTTAAGATTAGGTAGGCGGCCAAAGCATTTAACAATATGGCTCCTGTAATAATCAAGTAATCGTACCACTGAGCAATTTCCAGAGAATAACTAATGAGCAAAGATATACTTCCTGGTCCTGCCAACATGGGCATTGCCAAAGGACTAAAAGAAATATCGTTTTTGGCCTGCGCCTCTATCTGCACTTCCTTGGTTACAGCCCTACCACGAGCGTATTGAGATTTAGATTGCAATAAATCTAGTCCAGATTTCGAAATGATTAGTCCGCCGGCAATACGCATACTTTCAATGCTGATGCTAAAGAAATCGATAATGTAGGAGCCAATAAGAAAAAATACAATGAGGATGCTGGCTAGATAGATGCTGGCTTTTTTTACTTGTTGTCTTCGGTATAAATCAGAATCGTTGCCCGTTAGTGCCAAATATACGGGCATGGCACCAAGCGGATTAATAACAGAAAACAAAGCACTGAAAACAGTGAGTAGTAAAACCATTTTGCAAAGGTACGCTTATGCTTGATTTTAATCATTACATCATTTAAACCTGATTGTTAACAGATGTTTATTCTAAATGTGGCTTTCTAAGAATCCAAATCAAGAAAGAACGCTTTCTAAAAACATTTACCTCTCTAAGTGGCTCAAGTAAAATTCCACCTAGGTTGATACTGAATATTTCTGCATCTTCTTTGGTAAGTAAAAAACGTATGTCTCTGTTGGGTAGGATATATCTTCCATCACCAAGATTGTTGATAACCTTTTGCATATTTCCCACTGATAAGGTTCTCACCATCAATATTCCGCCTGGAGCAAGGGCATCCCAAAGCTTGAGATAATTTTTTGAAAAATGGGCGTGATTTCTAGAAAAGTGGAGAACAGAAATAGAAATTATCGCATCGAAATATTCATTGGGCAAATTGGCATCCTGTATTTCATTCAGGTAAATAAAACGTTCGTTTAGGGGTAACCCATCAGTTAAAAATCTTGCTTTAGTTTTTTCAATGGCTTTAGACGATGAATCTAGAATGGCAACCTCACATCCTGTTGAAGCAAGAAATGCTGCATTTTCGCCATCACCACAGCCAGCATCTAATACTCTTGAGCCAGGAGGAATGTGTCCTTTTATCAACTGATCAAGCAGGTAAATATCAACCTTATCTAACTGCTTTTTCAGTGATAACCAGTTCATTCTGTTTTAAAGTGAAATAATGCCTTCTATTTCTGCCGCAAGCTTATAGGTGTTAATTATTTCTTCGGAATTATCTACCCACACAATGGCTGTTGCGCTAATGAAATTTCCTTTGGAAGATTGCCTAGTAGAAAATTTCTCTAAATCTGTAAAAAGTGCCCTTACCTGATTGATTTTCTCATCTTCGCCAGGCACTATAAATTTGTACATGTATCTGTGCGGCCAAACATTTATGTTATCTAATTTCGATTTCAGACTTTCAAAAAATGCTGCTCGTTTTTCTTGATTGTTCATAATTTAATTCAAAAGAAGCAAATGAAACCTAGTTTTCAAAATGCCTTAAGATTAATGAATAAAAAAATCCCCGGAAAAGTTTCCGGGGAAAGCAGGTTTTCAGGTTGCACTAATTAAATGCGCTAGGGTAATTTACTTATTTTTTGTGTTTTTGTTTGAGTTGGTGTATTGATCTCAAGCAAATAAAATCCAGATTGAACGTCAGTTAAATCCATCGGAACAAGGAATTTACCGGAAGGTTGTAGGCCTAAATGGTTGATTTTAACCAGTTTTCCAGTAGCATCGTACAGATTTAGAGTAATTGATTCAGATTTAAGCAAATCGAATTCAACGTTAATGTTAGTATTTGTAGGGTTTGGAAAAACATTTACTTGATTTCCAAGGCTCTGAGTTTCTACCGAAACTATTGTTTGATCGAAGATTTCAAATTCATCTAAAGCAGCTTCCACCAAAGATCCTTGCAAACTATCAACCGCTAAGAAACGCACCATAATTTGTGTTGCATTTGGGAAATAATCTTTAACTCGGAATGCATATCGTCTCCAACTTCTATCTGGAACATTTGTTCTTTCAAGGGTTGTCCAAGAAGTACCGTTTTGAGAAATTCTTACCTGCCAGTAATCTTCTCTTGGAGTTGCGCCCATTTCGTTAGAATACCAGCGCATGTAACTTACAATTGGGTTGCTTAATCCAGCAAGAGAAAACATGGGAGATTGAAGTGTAGTTACGCCATCGTCCACATCGGCAGTTCCAGGTGCGGAACTGGCATTTGGCGCATTTTGTGTAATGGCGCAATTTGCTCCGTTTGCCGTAAAATTTAATCCAGTTTGAACAATACTATTTAGATCTGCTGGATCTATGTAAGAAGGAATTGGAACATCAACAGTCCAAGCTCCAGTAATAGCATTATCGGCAGCTAGTCCAAATTGCCAAGCTGCACTAAAGGTGTTATCAAAATCTTCAACCAAAGATCTTCCAGCTCCAATAATTAAATAGTAAGGTATATTAGCCGGAGAACCTAAAACCTCAATTGGGGCGGTATTGCTTAAATTTCCTCCTGTATCTGAAAGCGCCATGTAATAAGAAACTAATGTGCCTTGAGGTTGGGCTGGGATTAGTCCCTGGTAAGTAGTACCCGTTTGCAAGGTCATATTCACATTGTTGTATGATGTGGCATTATTGATTTTGTAAAACAGTTTAACATCATTCAAAAAAGGCAACCAACTGCTATTTATATTTACTGTAGCATTTATTGGAATTAAAGCATTTGCTTGAGCTGCATTGATTTGTGTGTGGCTAATAGTTGCTGAACTCAACAAGGTAATTCCATGGAATGCAAATCCATTTACAATTGCATTGATGTTGGGTGTTCCATTTGAAAGGTTATTGTCATTATCATCGGCAATTAAAGCATCAATTAAAATGTCTGTATAAACTTGCCCTTCAGTACCATTTGGTCCATTTGCTAGGCCGTAAAGCGATTCTGCCCAGATATTCATCATGGTTTGGCGGTTGCCGATGTTTGTACCAGTACGCATCCAAGCGCCGCAGATAATTTCGCCATCTGAGTGCACTTGGCCCACAAGATTCTGAGGATAAATTTTTGGATTGATATCGTAACGTCTTACTACTTGGGCAGCACTTGTGCTACTGAAACCGATTCCGAGAATTAATCCATTTGTAATTCCCAAGGCCAAAACATCTGAATAGCCCTCGCCTACTGCACCGTTGTTGAA
>DAIRTB010000049.1:4453-9820 GCA_036804105.1 Bacteroidota bacterium
CAGTCCATGTGTTCTGTGACGACTATCGTAGGTATACCTGTCAATTTGATGCTTGCTAAGGTGAAATTTTGCCCCAATGCATCATAAAAATAATTGGTAAGCGCATGACCATATTCGTGGTAAACAACATCGTTAACCTGAGCTAAAGAATTACAACCACTTCCCGGAAGATAAAAGTTAATGGAATTACCATTAAAAAATGCGTTGCAATTGCCATCGTTTCTATCTACTCGAGTAAGTAAAGGAATATCTAATGCAGTAAAGTTTGGCAACAATCCTTTCATATAATCATGAACAATGTTGGTATGGTAGTAGGCAGATAAATGGCGAATGGTAGCCACACCTGCTCCAGCACCTTGTCCGTCGAAATTAAAGTTTGTGGAAGTTTCGCTAACCGTTTGCGTAAAAGTTGGCGTTACATTGCCTGTATTTCCAGAAACTACTCTAGACCATCTACCTCTCAAATTGAAGTTTACCGAGGTTGGGGAAGTGAAGGGGAAATTGAAATTTCCTAAAGAATCTGCAAAAACTGTGGTAGCTCCATAAGTTGCCTGCAAATGTGGTAAACCAACCAAAGAAGAAGCAGGAGTTGCATATGGATTTTGTAAATTAACAGTTCCTCTAACTTGAGGGGTAAAGTTTACTACCTTGTTTTGTCTGCCCACAAGTTCGTTGTTATGTGCATCAACATAAGTTAAATATTGGCCTGGCTGATTGTGATCTTCTGTCTCAATTAGAAATTCCCACACCAATTTAAAAGTGTAACTTTCGTTGCCTTGAATGGCCAAAACTTTCAATTTTGGGGCATGCATCATGCCCAAAACTTTACCATGTAATCCTTCAACTGCCTCAATTGCCGCAGTTTCGTAGGAAATAGTTGGATTTATGTCCAAATCAATATTGGTAAACAAATCTGTGCCGAACATAAAAATGCCGCCATCAAGACCCATTCTAACGGTTGCTCTACTGTTGATAACATCTAAACCTTTATAGAGTTGTTGGAAATCGATGTAAATATTTTTGGTAATGCTGATGTTGGTAAGCTTAAGATCGGAAATTGGGAAATTATAACCGCTTAATTCGTTTTTCAGAAAGTATAACGCATTGGTTACCTGATCTGTAGATACATTTATTTGAATTGGATTTCCGAAAGCTCTGTGCGGTTTGCCACTTGCTTCGTTAAACTGAACCCACCAATTTGCATGTTTAGATTCGAACATGCTCCAACCTTTAGAATTTTTTAATTGCTGCTGCTTTAGCGCATTTGGCTTGGCATTTAGCTCTTTAACATACCGAACTTCATCATTATGATTTCCCTCATGTGCTGAGGCGAAAGTCATCGCCCAAAACAAGAAAAAGATTGAAATAAATATTTGCTTCATCTAAAAATAATTTGTTCCCTAAATTGGCTGATTTTTTAAAAAAATCATAAAGAATTTGATTTTACTGCGTAAGAGCAGATTTTTTTAACCACTATTAACAGTATATTAATTTAAGTGGATTTTTATAATTCTTCTCGCTACAAACTTTTCCAAGTAAGCATATTAAGATATGATTAACAGAAGCTGATTAACAGCCTAAATGCCTAATTTTCAAAATGAAAAGATTATTATTTTTTGGAATTGCCGTAACGTTACTTCAAAGTTCTTGTACACTATTTGCGCAAAGCATCATCACACCATCGAGCAATAGCATTTTATTTAACCCAACTTTCGAAACGGCAACCGATAGTTTCCAAATAACATTTTCAAATGCTTCTTCAAACCCTGTAACCATTGAAGATGTAGTTTTTTTTAACACCTATAGCAAACCAGCTTTTTCTGTTTCAGATACCAATTTTTCTATTCCAGGAAATGGCACTTACCAAATTTGGGTAAGATTTAATCCATACCACAACATACAACACAATTCTGAAATGGTATTGATTACCAATTCTGGACGAGGCAATATTGCCATAGATTTGAAAGGTCAAGGAAAGTTCTCAAACACATATTACAGCACCACTGAAAATTTAGAAGCAGATCAACTAAAAACCGCTTTACGTATTAGAATTGGCCAAGGCTACAACTCTTTGGGGTACAACGCTGCTAGAGATGTGATGTTTATGAGTATTGATAACAAGGCCACAAACGGACAAGGCGCCTCGGTTAACACTTTAGAATGTGTTTATACTGGTCGATTAATTTTTGGTTATTCCAGCCGATCTGCAGCGCAAAACTCGCCAAACAATTTTAATACCGAACATACTTGGCCACAGAGTTTATTTGGATCTAACGAACCAATGCAATCTGATTTATTCCATTTATACCCAACTGATAATAATGCCAATAGCCAAAGAGCAAACTCTCCATTCGGAATTGTAAGCAATCCAACATGGCAAGAAGGTGGGTCAAAGGGAACCAATTCTTTGTTTGAACCAAGAGATCAGCACAAAGGAAAAGTTGCCAGAACAATGCTTTACTTTGGCACACGATATAGCGCTTTAACTTCTATTCAATTCTTGGTTAGCCAAGAATCGATTTTAAGAACATGGGCGGCACAATTTCCTCCAGATAGCATTGAAAAACGTAGAAACAACGACATTTTTGCAGTTCAGGGCAACCGAAATCCTTACATCGATTATCCACAATTTTTAGAACGGGTTTCCTCCGTTTCTGGAACCTCACAATTAGATGTAACAAGAAGGTTGTTTATTTCTGATTCTATAATTGATTTTAAGACCATTTCTGGTGGTAATACTGTTGTTTATCAATTGGTTATGGTTAATCATGGCAGACTTCCAGTAACCCTAAACGGATTAAACATTACTGGCTCAGATTTTGGTTTCGATACAGGATTTGGTAACGATACAAGCATTGCCCCAGGCGAATCATTATCATTGAAAGTTACATGCAACACTACAAATTCAATTGCCAATTCAACCTTAACATTTAACACAAATGTGAGTGGGCAAAATCAAGTTAGCATACCTTTAACTGCTACAACCTCTACATCAACAGGAAAAATAAATCAGAAAAGTGGTTTTAAATTATTTCCGAATCCAAGTAATGGAACTTTCAATTTGGAGATTCGAGATGCTGTAAATGAAAATGTTAGTATTGAAGTATTAGATCTAAATGGAAAAGTAGTTTTCAAACAAAACAGAAACCTTGGTTCTGGAAATTTAGCACTTCTTCAATTAAACAATTTAACTAACGGAGTTTACTTAGTTCGTGTAAATGCTAACAATGGTTTGCCTTTATGGCAAGAAAAGTTGATTAAATTCTAAGAGATAACCATGAAAAAGATATTTGCGATTCTGTTTATACTTACAGGCTTTTTCGCAATTATTGGAGGTTTATACACATGGGGTGAAGGAAGTATTTTAAAGCAAAATGAATTAGTTAAGGTGCTAATTCCTTGGGCGGATATTGTACTTACTGGACCATTGTCTATTGTTTCTGGTTTTGGATTACTCAAAAATAAAAGTTGGGCAAAGGTCTTTTCACTTAACCTAAGTGGCATTTATGTATTCGGCTCAATACTAGTTTTCACCTCCATTATTTGGAATAACGATTTCTCTATTTACCTGATAGTGCCTTCTTTAACCGGATTTCTGATTGGGTTGAGTTATACTATTTTGGTCTGGAGAGACAGCATAGGCATAAAAAAACCAATTTTATAATTTTATTTTAACGCTTTATTGTGTTTCAAGGAAGATAGAATTACCAAGAAATACATTTTTTTTAACAGTTAATTTAAATTTCAAACTGCATTTTAAAAGCAAATTCTAAAATTCTTTAAATTAAAGTTAGTTCGCCAGCCAATTAATAGATATAAAAACCGATTTTCGTATTTTTACAAAAATATAATATTTTATGATACTTAATTGAATGAATATTAACCTAATGAAAAATAAAATACAATATCACCTAATTTTCCTTTTTTCATTGTGCATTCCAGAGCTATCAGCTCAAACTAAATTATTGAATGTACAGACCGTATTAAATAACAATACGCTTATTTCAAATAGACAATTAAGCTATTTAATCGAACGGAAAGATACCATTTACGAAGGACCATATATTCATACTTTACAACCAAATTTTCAGACCATTGGCATAAGTAAATCTTTCAAGACAGAATCCATTAAATTTAATTACAAACAGAATTTTGCTGATGGAAATTTCCAGTTGCAAAGCTTATTAGTAAAACCCGATTATACTAGATTTTCTATTGAAACAGATAAGGTCGGTTTTAATTATGCAGGAGATACTAAAATTCTCTCTGGCAACATGCTAAATGGTGTAAGAATAGGGAAATGGGTTTATTCTGAAAATCAAGTTTCTAATGAAGCTTTGAAGCAAAACTTTCAGATTGAGGCCTTTTTTAACAACAAATCCTTAGATAGTATTTTCACAATTTCAAGCAATCAGGGAAAGATAATATTGAAAGGTAACTTCTCATCAAACGGATTCTTAGATGGAAAATGGACTTTTTTTGAAGAAGAAAAGGAAACCTTTTCAGTAATTTTTGAAAGAGGATTAATGAAATCAATTAGCTCTCCTAAATCTGAAACAGCTGAAACTGATATTTCAATGCCAGCTGAAACCATGAGAAGCGTGAAACTTGATAGCGCAAGTTTGTATTTACTTGAATTACAATTTAGACCTAAGTTGACTGAAAACGACATGAAAGTGCTCAATCAGTTGTTAAGCCAAGTTTTAGTAGGTTTAAAGAACCTAAATGGTGAATTTTCTGAAATTATGGGATATGAAAAGGTAATTAGCCTTAAATCTGAAGCCTTTATTTTATTGCCCGAATTTAAGCGTAACGAAGTCTATGAAATCAAATACACAAATTCTAAAAACAAAATTTCAGCTGCAAAACAAATAAACGACAGCCTTTTAAACAACTCTACGGTCAAGATCAATAAATTCGCTAATAAAAATCTAGCAAAGCATGTCAACAAATCTCAGTTGCTAGCTAAACAAGGTTCAGAATTGGTCTCAATAATAAATCTCCTTGCTGATTCGAACGCTAATTACATTGACCGTAAATACTTTTTAGGTAATCAAGTTGATTATCTGAACCAGTTGTATCAATTGCAGGAAATTGACAAAAACTCTGATACTATTAGAATATTAGCTTACAATTATAACCACAATCTTGCTGCATCAGAGGCAATTTTAAGCCTTGCAAGCCAATATGAATCTAACGTTGTTAGAATTGCAACTGAAATTGAAAAAGAGATCAAAAAACTCAATCAAGATAAGGAATCGGCACTTAGAGACCATCAAATAGACCTTATGGTAGATGCAATTGCTGCTCAAATAGACACCATAAGTTTGTTTTTTTATTCTGAGGCAATCACCTCAAACTATTTAA
>DAIRTB010000050.1:0-9791 GCA_036804105.1 Bacteroidota bacterium
TGATGGATTAAGCTAATTACTAAATCCATTTTTTCTAAAAGATGCACACTTGAATTTTAATGTCGAGTGGGCATCTTTTTTAATTCAAATGAAATATCTCAAGTTACTGAAAAAGTCGGCGGGTAGCGCACTAAGGGTTTGGGAACTGTACGTAATTCTTTGTTCCTAAACTTAAAATATTGGAAAAAGTTAAAGGCGCTTTTTAGTTCTAGTTAGAGTGCTCTCATGTAAAAGAAGCTCAACTTTCTGAACCTGCGTGTCGAGATCTTTAATTTTTATGACATTAAAAATTACGCTACGTTTCTTGCCTAGTGTAAGCTTTTCCCAAACCGATTTCAGTTCTGTATCTTGTTCTAAAACAATTTCCAAAATTTCTGGCACATCTACCCCAAGGGGATTTGGATCTTCTTTTAACTCAAATTCAACTGTATCGCCCAAATTTTTACCAATAGCACTTAAATTTTTTGTGGAAAGTATGATGAAGAAGTTCCCATCGCCTAAATGGTTCAAGCCACATTGGTAGGTAAGCGATCCATCTAAAGTACATAAAAACCGAGTGTGCCTTTTATTAGGAAACTGATTGATAACTTCAGCCTCAATCTTTAAAAAGAAGTAGCCACCCTTTCGCTTTTCAAGTTGCCCAATTATTTGTTCGGTTTTGTAGGATTTCATTACCAATTTGTTTTTAAGAAGACAGATTAGGTGTGAATGGTTTTCAGCAAGTAAAAAGATAACCGAAATTCATCAAAATTAAACTAAAAATTAAACATAATTAAATCGAGTTTTTCTATTCTGGAGAAGTCTTTATCTGCTGTTAATAACGGTATTTCATTTACAATTGAAGTTGCAGCAATAATTGCATCTGGGAGTTTTATATTATATTCTTTCTTCAAAGCAATTGTTTTTTCTTTTATTTGTAAATTCCAATCAATAAAATAGCAATCACCAATTAATTTTCTCAATTTTATCTCTTCCTCTTCCCTAATACCTTTAAAACCAAGCAATTCAATTTCAGTTATAAATGAGATTCCAAAAGCAAAGTCCAAGAAAGGAAGTATATTTTGATTTCCTTCGTGAATGTATATTAAAATGTTCGTATTAGCTATGAAATCAGGCCTCATTTTCTCTTTGTTCAATTTGATATTTCAAGCCATCTAGGTTTCTTTTTAATTTGCCAAAATGAGGCGTTAGATTTCCTTTTTTCGAATTTCTTTTAAGCTTATCAGATAGAAGTTTAGCAACATTTTTTATGTTAGACGAATCAATTACAATAGTCATATTGGGAGGTTTTAGAATGCTAATTTGACCAATTATTGATAAAAATGGTTTAATAAACAAACTTACATTACAATTAATCTAAATTCCCCTAAAATTTTATCAACTAGAAATTTAAATCTAGATTTATGATTAAGTTACCATACTAGAGGATTATCTTTTCAAAAAAACTTTACCTAAAATTTGGATTATTGAACAGTGTTCATTTTATTTGTACCATAATTTAAAAAGCATGGGAATTCCAGAACGTAGGGCAAAAGAAAAAGAAGAGATTAAGAAGCTCATTCTTGAGGCTGCACGCAAGCTTTTTATTAGCGAAGGAGTAGAAAATACCACCATTCGCAAGATTGCTCAGAAAATTGAGTACTCTGTAGGTACCGTTTATGTGTATTACAAGGACAAAAACGATATTCTGCACGATCTTCACACGCAGGGTTTCCAACAATTAGGAAACGATATGCGAGTGCTTTCTAAAGTGGCTAATCCGATGGAGCGGCTTAAAGCGCTAGGAAGGGTTTATCTTCAGTTTGCGATGGAAAACCCTGATATGTACGATCTTATGTTTACATTAAAAGCACCAATTGAATTTTTAGAACACCATAAGGATCAATGTTGGAACGAAGGTTCTCGCACTTTTGATGTTCTGAAAAGCACCGTTGCTCAATGTATTGATAATGGATATCTCAAAGGCCATCAGCTCGAACCTGTTTCTTTCGCCATCTGGAGCGGAGTTCATGGAATGATTTCTCTTTATCTCAGTCAGCGATTAAAAGGCGTTATGCAAGGAGATCCTGAAACTGTTGTGCTTGCTGCTTACGAAGAGTTTGTACTCATGCTGGACAAGTAACTTTTTTTGAAATATTAATGAACAGCGTTCAAATAAATAACCATATTCAATGAAACAAAAACTACTCCTTTTTTATCTGCTATTTTCTATAGGATTAGCCGGTAATGCCCAATCTCAATTAGACCGTTACATTCAAGAAGGTCTAGAAAACAACCAAAGCATAAAGCAGCAAACATTCGCATTAGAGAAAAGTGTTTTGGCGCTCAAAGAAGCTAAAAGGCTGTACCTACCAAGCGTTACTTTTAAGGCAGACTACTTCTTGGCAGCTGGTGGTCGAACCATCGATTTCCCAGTTGGTGATTTATTCAATCCGGTATATTCTACGCTAAATCAGCTAACGGCTAGTAACAATTTTCCACAGTTGGAAAATCAGCAAGTGTTGCTAAATCCGAACAACTTCTATGATGCTCGTTTTAGAACCACAATGCCATTAATTAACTTAGAAATTGGATACAACAAGCGCATAAAGGAGCAGCAAGTTTCTCTCCAAGAAATGGAAGTTCTGGTTTACAAACGTGAATTGGTGAAGGAAATTAAAACAGCCTACTTCAACTTTCTGCAAACTTACGAAGCTGTGAATCTGTACAATTCTGCTCTCGAAGTGTTAAACGAAAGTCTTCGAGTAAACCAATCGCTCTTTAAAAATGGTAAAGCAAATGGCGCAACGGTTTTACGAGCCGAAAACGAAGTAGTTAAAATTGAAGCCCTTCGGAATCAGGCACTTGAGCAACAGAAATCGGCAGCTGCTTATTTCAATTTCCTCCTAAACAAAGACTTGAAAGCTGAGGTGATTGCAGATTCTAACATCATCAACCAAGAAACATTAGCATTTACATCTCAAGACATCAGCAAAAGAGAAGAGTTGCAGAAATTGGAATCGGCCAAAATAATTAACCAACAACTAATTGCTCTTTCTAAAGCCAAAGCCATACCCAATTTAGGAACCTTTATTGATTTAGGTTCGCAAGGATTCGAAGGCGCTTTCAACAACCAAACAGCCTATGCATTTTTTGGGGTTTCGCTCTCTTGGGATTTGTTTACTGCCGGTAGAAATCAGCTTAAAACCAAACAAGCACAAATGGACTTGAAGGCTTTAGATGCGGAAACCAGTTACATTCAGAATCAGCTTGAATTGCAATTGCAAGTTTCACTCAACAATTATGAAGTAGCGCAATCTCAGTATCAAGCGGCCAGCAATGTTTTGGTTTCATCGGCCAAGTTTTACAAAGATTTTCTGAGCCTTTATAAAGCAGGGCAAGCGCTATTTATTGAGCTTTTAGATGCTCAAAATCAATATCTGCAAGCAACACTCCAAGTTAACATTGCCCAATACAACACCTTAATTAAAGCTGCCGAAGTTGAGCGAGCTGCAGCAACTTTCAATCTGAACAAATAAGCAAAAAATAACCATGAAAACAAATCTCCAAATTGTGTGGCTGCTTTTAATTGCAGGCACTTTTGTTACCGCATGCGGCTCCTCTAAAAGTGAGGAAAGTAAAGACGTTGTAACTGAAATCATTGCTGTTAAAACCTACAAAGTGGGTTCAAACAAGCGGGCAAATACCATTACCGCAACCGGAATGCTGAGCACTTTAAACGAAGCTAAATATGCATTCAAAACTGGTGGAATTATAGATCGCATTTATGTTACTGAGGGCGAAGCTTTCAAGAAAGGACAACTTTTAGCAAGCATAAATTTAACCGAGATCGATGCTGGTGAAAATCAAGCAGCTCTCGGACTTGAAAAAGCGAAGCGTGATTATGAACGGGTTAAAAACCTCTATGCCGATTCGGTGGCCACTTTAGAACAACTGCAAAACACGAAAACGGCTTTAGATTTAGCGCAAAGACAATTAGATGGCGTATCGTTCAACCGAAAATATGCGCAGATCTATGCCACCCACAATGGATTTGTAACCAAGAAACTAGCCAACGAGGGCGAAGTAATTGGAGCCGGAATGCCCGTTTTGGTAATCAACGAAAGCGGTTCTGCCAACTGGGTTCTAAAAGCTGGAGTTTCCGACAAACAATGGGCGCAAATTGAGTTGGGTACTGCTTGTGAAGTGGTTTTAGACGCTTATCCAAATGAGAAACTGAAAGGCGAAGTTTACCGAAAATCGAAAGCGGCAGATCTTAATTCTGGCTCTTTTCTGGTGGAAGTTAAGCTAGCAGCACAGAATCTAGAAACAGCTTTGGGTATGTTTGGCAGGGTAAACATCATCAACCAAAAAGAAAATAATTATAAGAGCATTCCTTATGATGCCGTAATTGAAGCAGATGGTAAAAATGCCTTTGTTTTTGTACCCACAAAGACTGGTGGAGTTAAGAAAACGCCTATAAAAATTACCAGTTTCAACAACGAAAATGTAACAGTTTTAAGCGGCTTAGAGGATGTTGAAGAAGTGGTTTTAACCAATTCGGCTTTCTTAAACGAAGATTCGAAAATTACCTTAATTCCTTAACAGCCATGAGTTTAACTAATTTTTCTGTTAAGAATTACCAGTTTACCTTGGTAATGTTTGTGATGGTGGCCGTGGTGGGTTTCGTAACCCTTTTCACCATGCCACGTGCAGAAGATCCGCAAATTAATCCGCCATCTTTTCCAGTAGTTGTGGTTTATCCGGGAGCTAGTCCGCAAGATATGGAAGAGCTTGTGGTGAAACCCATTGAGAACAAATTGTATGAATTAGAAAATGTAGAGAAAATCCTCACTTCCATTGAAGATGGTTTGGCGGTAATTCAAATCGATTTTAAGTATGGTGTGGATGGTGATAACAAATATCAGGAAGTAATTCGGGAAGTGAATGTTTTGCGAGATGAGTTGCCAGAAGATATCCTCAGTATCGAAATCCGCAGGGTTGATCCTTCTGATGTGAACGTTTTGCAGATTGCTTTGGTAAGCGAAAATGCATCGTTCAAACAGTTAAAAAGTACTGCTGATGGATTAAAAGATCAGCTTGAAAAAGTGGTAGATCTTAAGAAAATAAAAGTCTCTGGTGTGCCAGATGAGGAGGTGCGAATCGACCTTCAACTAGACAAATTAGCAGCCCTGAACATCCCCCTAAATTTTGTTTTAGGAAGTTTACAAAGCGAAGCCATTAACATTCCTGGCGGCAGCTTAACGGCTGGTAATAAGACCTTTAATGTAAAAACAAGCGGCAAATTTATAGACTTAGACGACATAGCCAACACGGTAATTAGCAACGCAAACGGTAAAATTATTTTCTTGGGTGATGTGGCTACCATCGATTTCAGAAATGAGGAGCAAACACACATAACCCGATTAAATGGTAAAAGATGTGTGTTGATAAATGCAGCTCAAAAAGTAGGTAGCAACATTGCCAATACCCAAGCGAAGTACGAACCCATTATTGAAGATTTCGAAAAAACCTTGCCTCCAAACATTAAAATGTACAAGCATTTCGATCAGGCAGATAATGTGGCTTTGCGACTTTCCGGCCTCGGAATCGATTTCTTGATCGCCATTCTTCTGGTACTTTTCACCCTTGCACCTTTGGGCGGCAGAGCTTCTTTGGTGGTAATGATTGCCATTCCGCTTTCGCTTGCGCTTGGTTTAGTTGGACTGAACGCCTTCGGAATTTCGCTCAATCAGCTCAGTATTGTTGGGCTTGTAGTGTCTTTAGGTTTGTTGGTTGACGACAGCATTGTAGTTGTTGAAAACATAGAGCGCTGGCTAAGAGAGGGTTTCAGTAGAAAAGAAGCTGCCATAAAAGCAACAAAGCAAATAACGCTAGCAGTAATTGGTACTACAGCCACTTTGGTAATTTCTTTTCTTCCCTTGGTTTTCCTTCCAGGCGGGCCAGGTGAGTTTATCCGTGGATTACCTCTTGTAGTAATTACCAGCGTGGTTGCTTCGACGTTGGTTTCTCTAACTGTTGTGCCGTTTTTGGCAAGCAAAGTTTTGAAAGAACAACACAATCCGGAAGGAAATATCTTTCTACGTGTGCTGAAAAGAGCCATCAACGCCACCTACACCAAACTGATGAAAAGGGCTTTAAAAGTGCCGAAATTAACCTTACTCATTTCGTTTGGTTTATTTGCTGGCTCTTTGGCAATCTTCCCAATTATCGGATTTAAGCTGTTCCCAACATCAGAAAAACCCATCTTTTTGGTGAATATAAAAATGCCGCTCCAAACGAGTTTGCAGGGAGGTAGCAACATCACTAGGATGGTGGAAGACAGCCTGAAACATCATCCACAAATAAAAAACTTTACCAGCAATGTGGGCAAAGGCAACCCGCAGATTTATTACAATGTTCCGCAACAAAGAGAGAAATTCGATTTCGCTCAGATTTTTGTTCAACTTGACGAACACGCAAAACCAATAGAAAAACAGCAACTTATAAACGACTTAAGAAAGCAGTTGGCTAATTTCCCTTACGCCAAAATAGAAGTGAAAGACTTTGAGCAAGGTCCGCCAATTGAAGCGCCTATATCAATTCGTGTTTTTGGAGATAACTTAGATACTTTACGAAGACTATCGTTCGAAGTTGAAAATTTACTTCGTGCAAACGCTGGTGCATTGTATGTTAACAACGAATTGAACACGCTCAAAACCGATATCAAGGTTAACATCAACCGAGAAAAAGCCAGAACATTAGGTGTTTTTACGGGTGATGTGGATCGCACCATTCGACTAGCGGTTGCTGGGCTAAACATGGGCACGTACACCAATGCCGATGGCGACGAATTTAACATTACACTAACTGCCCCCAAAAATCAGCGGGCAAGTTTAGATGCCTTCCAGAATGTTTTCATAAACAATGCCGTTGGAACGCCCATTCCGTTAGACCAAGTTGCTGATATTAGTTTCGAGACCTCGGCAACCAACATCAACCATTTTAATAAAACCCGTTTCGTGAAGGTTACTTCCTACACGCAGAAAAATGTTTTGGCGAACGATGTTTTGAAAGAGGTGATTCCGCAGTTAGATGAAATTAAAATGCCTGCGGGCTATTACTACAAACTTTCTGGCGAAGCCGAAAGCGAAGGCGATGCTTTTGGTGGCAGTTTCCTTACCGTAATTCTACTTTCGGTGTTCCTGTTTATTGCGGTTTTGATACTTCAATTCAAGAATTTTAAAGGCATACTCATTGTGCTTTCTGTAATTCCATTGGGCGTTATTGGGGGAGTTGCCATGCTTTGGCTAACAGGCAACCCGATGTCTTTTGTGGCGATAATAGGCTTTATTGGTTTGGCAGGAATAGAGGTTAAAAACTCCATATTGCTCGTAGATTTCACCAACCAATTGCGTGCCGATGGTATGGAATTGAACGAAGCAATAGAACAAGCTGGAGAGCTGCGCTTTCTACCCGTTGTACTTACCTCTTTAACTGCAATTGGCGGACTCACTCCTTTGGCTATTAATACCAATCCACTTATTTCTCCTTTGGCTTTGGTGTTAATTGGCGGTCTTTTAACCTCCACCATTCTTTCCAGAATTGTAACGCCTGTTATGTACAAATTGATTCCGCCAAGTGTGGAGCCGAACGAAGTAAAATCAACCCTTTAAATCGACCAATAAAAATGAAAACATTTCTTTTAACCCTTGTAAGTTGCTGTATACTAGCACTTACCATTGTAGCCCAAACGGGCACAAAACATCCAGCCGATGCCATTTTGGGCGTTTGGTTAACCGCCAAGAAAGATGGTAAATTTCAGATCTATAAAGTTGGCAATAAGTATTATGGTAAAGTAATCTGGGGTACGGGCGGCGATAAGTATGATTCTAAAAATCCAGACCCGAAGCTGCGCAATAAAGAAATTGTTGGCCAAACATTGCTCAAAGATTTTGTTTTTGATGGCGATGAAAGCTGGGATGATGGCACAATTTACGATCCTAGAGAAGGTAAAACATATGATTGCATACTGAAACTTAAAAACGCTAACACCTTAGAAGTGAGGGGTTATGTGGGCATATCGCTTTTCGGGAGAACGGAAACTTGGACAAGGGTAAACAAGTAAAATCTGCTTTGTAGTTATGCAATCGTTTATTTTAGAACTAAAAGCCAGAAACGAAACCCTGTTTTATTTCGGCTTGCTTTGCCTAGTTGCTGGTCTCGTCTTTTTGGCGATGGCCAGACTTACTGGCACGCAAGTTTACGGCGTAAATGCCTGGTTTAAACCCTTTAAGTTTGCCGTTTCTATCGGAACCTTTGCTTGGACAATGGCTTGGTATTGTTTCTATCTACCCAATTTTAATGTAGGAATGTTTAATTGGACGGTAGTAATTCTGTTTGGATTAGAGATTTTCTACATTGCCTTGATGGCAGGGCAAGGCAAGCTATCACATTTTAATGTGAGCAGTTCTACCACCGCATTTTTGTATGGAATGATGGGGCTTGCTGCTTCTTTGGTAACACTTAACACCGCATATGTTGGCATTTTATTTTTTACGAACGATTTCCCTATGCTGCCCAACTACTATTTGTGGGCAATACGATTGGGCATTATCATTTTCGTAGTTTTCGCTTTCGAAGGAGGACTCATGGGCAGCAGGATGAACCATTCGGTAGGCACGGTTAACGACAACTCCAACCTTTTCATTTTCGGTTGGAGCAAACTCGTGGGCGATTTACGGGTTGCTCACTTTATTGGGATGCATGCATTGCAAGTGCTGCCAATTTTGTCTTTTTATGTACTAAGAAACACCAAGCTTACAGTTGTTTTTGGCTTGCTTTATGGGTTATTGGCTGTTTTTACACTGGTGCAAGCTTTGGGTGGGAAGCCGGTTTTTAAGGGGTGATTGTTAAGGGTAAGGAATTTGTGCAAGCGTTAAAAAAATGGATATTGATTCTTATTAGTTTCTAATTAAGCGATCAAACTTGTTTACAATTTGTAAATATTCAGTTTCCCAGTTGTTTTCTAAAGCGCAGATATGAATCAATCCGGAGGTTTCGAAAAGCATTTTTAAATATATTTTGTCAATTTTTTTTCTTTCATTTAAAAAGACGATTGCAATTTCCAAATCCATTTTTGCTTCCGCAGGGCTTAATCCTGCCCAAGAAATGTTATCATACTTTTCTAGAAATGGAATGATTTCTTCAAAAACTGAAATTAATTCTGATCTATTTCGCCTAAATATACGATTGAAAATTCTCATGGTTTTTAAGTAGTGTTTGCTGAAAAACTAAAATTTGAAAATTGTAACCACCTAGTTTATTGTGTCTTATTAATACAAAAATAGAACTATTGTGGTTTTCCTTTTTCATTAGGAAGCCTTGAATAAATCAACTATTTTTAATACTGAAATTTTTCAAATAAATAGAAAGAATTGAGTTTTTCCTTGCACATAAAGCATATAAATCTTAAAAGACATCTCTTTTCAGAAGGTCTCTACTTGCGTGATGAATAGTTAAAATGTCTACCCTTTCCTCATTTATTATTTTGTAGATAATTCTGTAGTTTCCTTCTAACAGCTCTCTAAAATCTTCTACGTTAAATTCAGGAACGAGTTTTCCTGCAAAGGGAAATTTTTTGAGAGTTTGAGTTCTGTATTTTAACTTAACTACCTGTATTTTAGCGTATACAACAGAATCTCTGGAAATGTATTCATGTATGCTTTTTAAATCCTCGAAAGCCAATTTAGTCCATTTTATTTGAACCATTTCTCCATTTCTTTTTCAAGTTGCTCTTCAGAAATTGTTTC
>DAIRTB010000051.1:0-1498 GCA_036804105.1 Bacteroidota bacterium
TATGGTTCAAGTTAATTGTTACTGGAACAGAGATGAGCGATACTACAAATCTGGCTCTTGGCATGGTAATAAAGCATTAGACGGTGGCACACTATTTACTCAGTTTTCTCACTTTATAGATATACTTTATTGGCTTTTTGGAGATGTCACTAATATCAAAGCTCAACTCCGAGACTTCAATCACACCAACTTAACCGATTTTGAAGATAGTGGCATAATTACATTCGACTTTAAACGTGGTGGTATGGGCTGTTTAAATTTTAGCACCTCAGTTTGGAATCAGAATTTTGAATCAAGTTTAACTGTAGTTGCTGAAAATGGAACTTTTAAAATAGGTGGACAATACATGGATATTGTTGAATACTGCCACATAAAAGACTATCAGATGCCTTCCTTAGCACCAACTAACCCTGGAAATGATTATGGCGCTTATAAAGGGTCTGCCCAAAATCACAATTATGTAATAGACAATGTAGTAGATGTGCTTAATAAAAGAAGCGCCATCAAAACCAATGCACTTGAAGGTTTGAAAGTAGTTGATATAATACAAAGAATTTACGAGGCCCCCCAAACTTAATATGACAACCAAGCCACCCCTTGATTGGGACATGATAATAGAAGGTCAAAAAAAACCTTTATCTCTTGGCGTTAAAGATATTTGGCGATACAGAGATTTATTAATTCTTTTTGTAAAGAGAGATATCGTCACGGTTTACAAGCAAACCATACTTGGGCCACTTTGGTTTTTTTTACAGCCTGTGTTAACTACAATTACATTTGTTTTTATTTTCGGAAACCTCGCAAAAATTAGTACAGACGGTTTACCCCAAATCTTATTTTATCTGAGTGGGGTTACGATTTGGAATTATTTTAGCGAAACTTTAAATAATACTTCCAAAACTTTTACAGAGAATGCGCACATATTTGGGAAAGTTTATTTCCCTAGATTGGTTTTACCATTGAGCAAGGTTATTTCGGGAATTATAAAATTTCTAATTCAATTTGGGCTTTTTTTAGTTGTCTTATTTTATTTTTTATTCTTTACTGAAAGTAAGGTTGAACCTAATGCGGCTATTCTATTAACCCCACTATTGCTAATTATTATGGCTGCATTGGGGTTATCTTTTGGTATTATAATCAGCTCGTTAACTATCAAGTATAGAGATTTGACCTTCTTAATTGCATTTGGAATTCAGTTGTTGATGTATGCAACACCTGTAATCTATCCTATTTCTACAATTCCGGATGCGTATAAAATTTACATCTGGTTAAACCCATTAACCTCAATAGTAGAAACCTTTAAATATGGTTTTTTAGGGTCGGGGCAATTTAGTTGGGGTTGGTTATTATACAGTACCGTTTTCTCAGTGTTGGTTCTAGTACTTGGCATACTGATGTTTAATAAAGTTGAGCGAAGATTTATAGATAGCATTTAAATGGGCAGACCAGTAATAAAGGTTGATAAAGCAGGTAAATTATACCGTTTAGGCGAGGTAGG
>DAIRTB010000051.1:1508-4772 GCA_036804105.1 Bacteroidota bacterium
TTGAGCCACGATTTAAATCGTTGGTGGGCAAAGGTGCGTGGCAAAGAAGATCCTTTTGCTAAAATTGGTTCAGTTAACGACAGAACCGTAACCTCAGAAAGTAAATATGCTTGGGCACTTCAAAATATAGATTTTAGTGTTTCTCAAGGAGATGTTTTGGGTATTATTGGTAGAAATGGTGCAGGCAAAAGCACCCTGCTAAAGGTATTGTCAAGAGTTATTGAACCTACCAACGGAAAAATTAGCATTAAGGGCAGAATTGCATCTCTACTAGAAGTTGGCACTGGTTTCCACCCAGAACTAACCGGAAAAGAAAATATTTTCTTGAATGGTGCAATCTTAGGGATGACTAAAACGGAGATTAAGCGCAAATTTGATGAAATTGTAGATTTTGCAGGCGTTGAAAAATACATCGACACGCCAGTAAAGCGCTACAGCTCTGGTATGTACGTACGTTTAGCATTTGCAGTTGCGGCCTACTTAGAGTCTGAAATTCTTATTGTTGATGAGGTTTTGGCGGTAGGCGATGCAGAGTTTCAGAAAAAATGTCTCGGTAAAATGGGTTCAGTAGCTAAACAAGATGGTAGAACTGTTTTGTTTGTAAGTCATAATATGGCAGCAGTTAAAACCCTGTGCAAAACAGGCCTTTTGCTTAAAAATGGACAGATAGATTTTATGGGCAATGTAGATGATACCATTCTTGCCTATACCAGAAACAAAATTCCAGCCTCAAGCAAAGGAAATATTGAAAGTGGAATGCGGGTTATATCAACAGGCGACGCATTCTTTGTCTCCGCAAGAATTTTTAACCAAGAGGCAGAAGTTTCAGATGAACTTTATTATCAAGAAAAAATAAAAATAGATTTTAACATTGAAGTAAAATCTTTTATTCCAGATGCATTAATCGATGTAAAAATTATTACCCATGAAGGAACTCCAATTGTTCACATAATGAATACCCTTGGGGGTGGGACTCCAGTTCCGCTTAGTCCTGGTTTCTACAATGTTCAGGTTGAAACTATAAATAACTTGGCACCAGGCGAATTCTCTCTAACTTTAGGCATTCATACTTCAAATGGAATGACCATAGATTTGGTTGACGATGTTTACGACTTCTCGGTAATGAAAATTGGTCGCACAGAAACAGAACTTTACCCTTATGAGTGGGTTTTTGGATATATACATTCTAAATCAACATGGAACATAAACAAGATTTAATTGTGGAAACGCCTTTTTTAGGTCTAGCCTCCCCAGACATAAGAGACGAAGACATTGCGGCAGTTGCCGAAGTATTAAAGTCGGGCATGCTTGTGCAAGGCAAAGAAGTTGCCAAGTTTGAGGCTGCTGTTTCAGATTTTATTGGTGTAAAACACGCAATTTGTGTTGCAAATGGTACCGCTACCATGCATTTAAGTTTAGTTGCTATGGGTATTGGGCCAGAAGATGAAGTAATTGTTCCAGCATTTAGTTACATTGCAACTGCAAATGTTGTAGAACTAGTTGGCGCTACTCCTGTTTTTGTTGATATAGATTTAAAAACCTTCAACATTGATGTTAACAGTATTGAAGCTGTAATAACATCCAAAACAAAAGCAATTATTCCTGTGCATGAATTCGGTCTAGCCGCCGATATCTTTAGAATTAAAGAAATTGCCCAAAAACATAATCTACTTCTTTTAGAAGATGCAGCTTGTGCTTTAGGAGCAACTGATAAGGGGCAATTTACAGGAAGCTTTGGTCTTGCGGGTTCATTTTCATTACACCCAAGAAAAGCAGTTACTTCTGGAGAAGGAGGCATTATTACTACCAATAACGACGATCTAGCAAACAAACTTCGAGTATTGCGCAACCACGGCATTGAAATGCGTGCTGGTGAAATGGATTTTGTAGCGGCAGGTTTCAATTACAGATTAACAGATTTTCAAGCGGCTTTAGTAAACAGTCAGTTTAAGCGCCTACCCGATACATTATACTATAAAAAAAACTTAGCTTCAATTTATTTTAATGAGCTAAATACAGACCGTATTATTTTACCAACTGTTCCAGAAGGAAAAGAGCATACTTGGCAAACCTTCCATGTAATTTTACAAGACGATGTTGACCGTGCTACACTTATTGCCAATTTGAGAACTGTTGGAATAGGTACTAATTACGGCGCTCAATGTATTTCAGCCCAAACTTTTTATGTTAATAAATATGGTGGCAATGCAGAGATAAATTATCCAAACGCTTACAGAGCTTACACCAAAGGTTTGGCCATTCCAATTTACGAGAAACTAACCAAGGAACAAATTGCTTTCATTGCAAATAAAATTAATAAATTCGTCTAATACAATGTTAAACAACAAAACTATTTTTATTACCGGAGGTGCCGGTTTTATTGCCAACACCTTAATTCGTCATTATGTAGAAAGTAACAATGTAGTAGTTTATGATAATTTTCATAGAGATACCCTCAGTGGTAGCGCAGTTGCTAATCACCCCAACCTGAAAATTGTTAAAGGAGATGTGCTAAATCTGGAATTCCTAACTGAAAGCATGGCTGGAGCAGATATTGTAATCCATGCGGCGGGTATTGCAGGTATTGATACTGTTATTAAAGATCCAGTTAGAACAATGCGTGTAAACATGATTGGAACCTCTAATGCTTTAGAGGCTGCTAGAATTAATGGAATTTCAGAACGCTTTGTAGATTTTTCTACTTCAGAAGTTTTTGGATCTATGGCATTTAGAAGTAGCGAAAAAGATTCAACTGTTGCAGGTTCTGCCGGAGAAGCTAGATGGACTTACGCAGTATCTAAATTGGCCGGCGAACATTTGGCTCATGCTTATTATGCTCAGTACAAATTACCTGTTGTTACAGTTAGACCATTTAATGTTTATGGACCTGGCCAAACTGGTGAAGGTGCAATACAAATCTTTATAAAGCGTGCATTGAAAAACGAGACCATAAAAATAGATGGAGATGGGAATCAAATTAGAGCATGGTGCTATGTAGACGATTTTGTGGACTGCCTAATACGTTGTATTGAAGACCCCAAAGCAGTTGGTGAGAGTTTTAACTTAGGTAATGCGAGAGCTGTAATTACTATTTTAGGTCTAGCTCAAACAGTATGTAGAGTTTTAAAATCTGAATCTGATATTGTTTTTGAACCACCACTCTCTGCTGATATTGCGATGAGAATTCCGAATGTTGATAAAACTTTCCAAGTACTTGGCTTCAAAGCTCAAGTTGATTTAGAAGAAGGCATTAAGAAAACTGCT
>DAIRTB010000051.1:4782-6734 GCA_036804105.1 Bacteroidota bacterium
TAATTTTATGTCTGTGAATGTCTTTGTTCGAAAAAGTTTGTCACAATTGCGGTTTTGTGCAATTTGGTGTGAAAAACAATTTTGTCTAAAAATTTATGAGGATTGTTTTTTTTGGAGCTTCAGAATTAGGCTTTGAATGTTGTAGTAGCATTTTAGAGGCAGGACATGAAGTTGTGGGCATTTTTACAATCGAGGAAGAATTTAAAATTTCTTACTCCCCGAACGCTCCTGTAAAAAACTATTTGTATCGTGATTTTGGCTCTCTAGCCCAAGCCCACAACATTCCCATTTTTAGAATAAATGGCGATTTAAAGAATTACAACGATCAATTAGAATCTCTGAAACCAGATTTTTTACTTGTAATTGGATGGTATTATATGATTCCTAATAAAATGATGCAACTTGCAAGCAAAGGAGCAGCGGGTATACATGGTTCTTTATTGCCTAAATATAGAGGTAATGCTCCATTTGTTTGGGCAATTATAAATGGAGAATCTGAAACTGGCGTGTCTTTCTTTTATTTTGCTGATGGGGTAGATGAGGGTGATATAATTGAGCAAAGAAGTTTTCCTATTCTAGAAAAAGATACAATAGCAAATGTATTGGAAAAAGCTAAAGATGCATCTTTAGAAATACTTCAGAATTCATTACCCTTAATTGCAAACGGTACTGCTCCAAGAATAAAACAAGACCATAGTCAAGCCACTTTATTTCCCAAAAGAAGCCCAAGCGATGGTGAAATAAATTGGGAATGGGATTCTGAAAGAATCAATAATTTTATCAGAGCTCAAACCAAACCTTATCCAGGAGCTTTTACGGTAATAAACGGGAAAAAAATTATTATTTGGGATGCTTCTATTGTTGACCTTCAAAGCTGATAAGAAGCTTATATAGTTGTTTTAAATAAACCTAAATAAAAAAATTAACCTGAATAATGAAATTTGTGTTTGCACAAAAGGTATGCAAAAATTATTCTAGTTAAAATGGCAGATAGAAATACCGCTAGTAAATACTTTACCAAAGTACATTTCTTATCTAATTTGGTGGCTAAACAACCAAATGTAAATCAACAACTATCAAATTTTTTACCTTAATAGTTTCAATAGATGGAGAACAGCAATAAAGACTTAAAAATATGCAGTAGATGCATTTATGATGAGACAATTCTTAATATCACTTTCAACCAAGATGGTCTTTGCAACTTTTGTGCACAAGTAGATTCTCTCAATAAACAATACCAACCAGGTGGTGAGGGCTTAAATGTACTTATGTCGATTATTGATAAAATTAAAAAGCACGGGGTTGGCAAAAAGTATGATTGCATTATTGGTGTTAGTGGTGGTACAGACTCCTCTTACTTACTTTGTAAGGCAAAAGAATGGGGGCTTAGACCATTAGCTGTTCATTATGATAATACTTGGAATACTGCAATCGCAACTGAAAATATTCGAAAAATTACTAAATATAATGAAACTGATCTTTGGACTTATGTGATTGACAACAAAGAAGCAGACGATATTTTCAGAAGCTTTTTTCTAGCTGGAGTACCAGAATTTGATGCTTCAACTGATATTGGTTTCGCGCAAGTGTTACGTGATGCATGTTCAAAATACAAAATTAAATATGTTTTGGAAGGACATTCTTATCAGGCCGAAGGCATGTCTCCACAAGGAACTAATTATTTCGATGGAAAATACATAGCCGATATCCATAAAAAATATGGTAAGTTGCCGATGAAAACCTATCCAAATATGACGTTTGCCAAGTTTTTGAAATCTATATTATTTAACAAAGTAGAGATTATTAGACCGCTGTGGTATATGGATTATTCTAAAGAGGAGGCAATGAAATTCTTAATTGAGAAAACAGGTTGGCAATACTATGGAGGTCATCACTTGGAAAACAGGGCAACGGCTTTTTTACATACGATTTATAACCCTCAAAAATTTAAA
>DAIRTB010000051.1:6744-8348 GCA_036804105.1 Bacteroidota bacterium
AAATCGAGAAATTATCCTCGGAGCGGATTTCTTTCAAATGAAAATTGATAACAGAAACTGGAGCCTAGCAGCCGCAGTTAGGAGTGATAAAATGGATCGAACAGAGGCTATAAGAATTTATAATACCAAAATTGAAGCAAATCCAGAGCTAGAAGAATATGTACAGAAAAGAATGTCTATAATTCCTGAAGAGTATCACAGAATATTGCTACATGGAGAGAAAAGAAGCTGGAAAGATTTTAAGACCTACAAAAAAAGATTTGAATTGTGGAGACCATTCTTCAAAATAATGGCTGAAAACAATAGAGTACCCATGAGTTTTTATCTGAAATATTGTTTCCCTAGAAACTAGTAATGATCGAAGTTTTGATTTTAAACTATGGCATGGGCAATTTAGGCTCTGTCTTTAACATGTTTAAAAAAATTGGTGTTTCTTCTAAAATTTCAAGCGATTTAAAGGATCTTGAAAACTCTAAAAAGATATTACTTCCAGGTGTTGGTGCTTTTGATACTGCAATGCAAAAAATTCAGAATAGTAATTTTTTAGAAGTCTTAAATTTCAAAGCTAAAGTGGAAAAAATTCCTATTCTTGGTATTTGCTTAGGTATGCAATTACTTACAAATAGTAGCGAAGAAGGAGAATTGCCAGGTTTGGGATGGATTGATGCAAAAACCACAAAGTTTAAGTTTGCTGAAACGGAAAACCTTAAAATTCCACACATGGGCTGGAACAATGTTATAAAAAACGCAGACTCCCCTTTAGTAAAAAACATCGATGGTAATAGCAGATTCTATTTTGTTCATTCTTATCATGTTCAAGTTCAGAACAACAATAATTCGTTAATGAAGGCACATTATGGGTTTGATTTCGACGCAATTATAACCAATGGCGAAAATGTATTTGGGGCACAATTTCACCCTGAAAAAAGCCACAAATTTGGCATGCAGTTTTTGAAAAATTTTGCCTCAATTTAGCATGCTTCAAAACAGAATAATTCCATGTTTACAGATAATTGGCGATAGCCTCGTTAAATGTGTGAAGTTTAATAAATATAGTTACATCGGAGACCCAATTAATACTGTTAGAATTTTTAACGAATTAGAGGTTGATGAACTTTGTTTTTTAGACATAAGAGCAACAAGCGAAAAAAGGTCGCCGAATTTAGAAATCCTTAAGAATATTGCATCAGAGTGCTTTATGCCTTTATCTTATGGTGGAGGCGTAAATAATTTAGATGCTGCACTTGAAATATTAAGTTTGGGCTTTGAGAAAATAGTTCTTAATACAGTGTTATTCGAAAAGCCAAAATTGGTAACCGAGCTTTCTAACTACTGTGGTGTACAGAGTGTTATTGCTTCTGTTGATGTAAAGAAGAATTTGTGGGGAAAATACGTAGTTTACAGCCATAATGGAAAAAATAAGCAGAGCGTAGATCTTTTAGATTGGGTAAAAAACTTAGAACAATTGGGTGCTGGTGAGCTACTCTTAAGTGCTATGGAGAAAGAAGGAACTTGGGAAGGCTACGATTACGATTTAATTCATAAAATTTCTTCCTCTGTTCGTATTCCTGTTATTGCAAATTGTGGTGCAGGTAATGTAAAAC
>DAIRTB010000051.1:8358-9689 GCA_036804105.1 Bacteroidota bacterium
ATTCATGAAGCTTTTAATGCAGGAGCTTCGGCTGCTGGTTTAGGTAGCATGGTAGTATATCAAAAGCAAGAGATGGGAGTTTTAGTAAATTTCCCAGATATGGATAGTTTTATTTTATGAAAATAGCCTGTGTAGGCAACATGAACAACATGTTGTTTGTATTGTGTAGATATTTAAGGGATCGTGGTTTTGATGCTGAATTGCTTCTATTAGATAATGAGATCGAGCACTTTTTACCAGATAATGATGCATTCAATAAAGATTTTCAGCTTTATACCAAGCAATTATCCTGGGGATCAATTAAATCTTTTGGGGAGTTAGATAAAAAGACCATACGAAAGGATTTAGAACAGTACGAATTTATAATAGCTACGGAAGTACCTGCTTTTTTTTCTAAAGCAGATATTAAGATAGATGTTTTTTTTCCAGCTGGAGCAGATTTATTTCAAGCTCCCTTCATTCTAGAAAATCTAACAACTTTTCAGCGGCTTTTACAGCCAAATTTGGTTAAGTATTTAAAAAATCATACTAGAGGAATTAAGGAAGCAAGGTGTGTAAATCAATTGCCCTTTGTTGAGCCCTATTTTACAGCTATAAAAAAGCTAGATTTATTTGATAGAACATATTATTTTGGTTGCCCATTAGTCTATAAAGTAGATTATGCTGAATTAAAAAATGGAGTGCACAAAAACAGCATTGATTTATTACGAAACGATTGTGATTTAATGATTGTAAATCAGGCTAGGCAATTGTGGCAACCCCATAATTTGGGTGGCCACCCAAACAAAGGAAGCAATCACCTAATTGAAGGTTTTGCTAAATTTGTTAAAAACAACCCCGATTATAAAGCAAAATTAGTATTGCTCGAGTACGGAGCCGATGTAGAGGCTTCTAAAACACTAATTGAAAATTTAAATATTGTTGACAAAGTCTCATGGTTGCCTAAAATGCCAAGAAAGGAGCTCTTATATGCTATTGCCATTGCCGATATTGCCTGTGGAGAGTTCGATCCGGGTTGTATTGGTGGTTTAACCACATGGGAGGCATTGGCTTCTGGTACTTGTTTGTTTCACTATTTAGATACTAAAAGTGTAAAATTCGACGAATTTATCGGGGTTTATCCGTTTGTAAATGTGCGTTATCCTCAAGAAATATTTGAGAAGCTCGAATCAATTAGAATAGGAGAGTTAGATATAAATCTTATTGGAAAAAATGGGCGAGACTGGTACCAAGAGAATTTTGAAGGTATCTGCGTAGATAAATGGATTGAATTGATAACTATCAAAGAGAAACATGGTGTTGTTGGTTTGGAAAATTTTGTGAGAAGGTCT
>DAIRTB010000052.1:0-9632 GCA_036804105.1 Bacteroidota bacterium
ACCACAAAGACATGCAATTGCCATTTAAATCGCACAGCGAATGTGGGCATTTGTTGGTAATGATTCCAGATTTTACAGATTACAGCAGTTTTCAAGTGGATGGCTTTTCTATAAGCAGCAATCCTATTCCCAATTACTGGGTAGCATACCCCAATTCTATTGCCGATAATATTTGGCAGCCACCCCAATTTTCTTAATCAAAACCAAGTCTTCTTTCAGCACTTTTCAGCTTCAAGACTTCGGTTTATATAGTAAATTTTAGTTCGATTTATGCTTGAATGCAGAAACCGAAAAATTGTGATTTTCCTCATAACTATTTTACATCGTTTGTAAAATACGCTATCGGAATTAAGCAGCCTTTAATTTTTACCATCGATTAAGCAAATTTTTATGCTAAACAGAATTATTACCTTCTCGGTAAAAAATAAATTAATAATTGGGCTTTTTACGCTTGCATTAATTGGTTTCGGCGCTTACGAAATCACCAAACTGCCCATTGATGCGGTACCAGACATCACCAACAATCAGGTACAGATTATAACCATTGCGCCTTCTTATGGTGCTACGGATATTGAACGTTTGGTAACTTTTCCGGTAGAACAAGCCAATAGCAACATCAGCGGAATACATGAAATCAGAAGCTTTTCTCGCTTTGGTCTATCTTTGGTTACCATCGTTTTCGACGATGATGTGGATGTGTATTGGGCAAGACAACAAGTAGCGGAGAGGCTTCAGCAAATCCAATCGCAAATTCCAACGCATATTGGCACACCAGAACTTGGGCCAATCACCACTGGACTGGGCGAAATCTACCAATATGTTATCCGCCCTAAAAAAGGCTATGAAGATAAATTCGATGAAACCGAACTCCGAACCATTCAAGATTGGATTGTTCGTAGACAGCTTTTAGGTGTAAAAGGCGTTGCCGAAGTAAGCAGTTTCGGCGGTAAGTTGAAACAATACGAGATTGCCGTAAACCCGAATAAGCTTCAAGCGCTCAACATCGCCCTAGAAGATGTTTTCTCCGCACTAGAAAAAAACAACCAAAACACAGGAGGCGCTTATATTGAGAAAGGGCCAACCGTTTTAACCATTAGAACAGAAGGATTGATTAGCAATATTCCCGACATTGAAAACCTCCTCGTAAAAACGACTACAAACAACCAACCCATCTTTATTCGGGATTTGGCCACCGTTAACATTGGTTTTGCAACTCGTTATGGCGCCTTAACTTACAACAATGAAGGCGAGGTTGCAGGTGCAATTGTAATGATGATGAAAGGCGCAAACAGCAGCCAAGTAATTAAAGATGTAAAAGCCCGGATCGAGCAAATTAAATCAACACTGCCAGAAGGAGTGGTTATTGAAGCCTTTCTCGATCGAAGCAAAATGGTAAATAATGCCATCAGAACCGTAGAAACCAACCTTTTAGAAGGCGCACTCATTGTAATTTTTATTTTGGTGATTTTTCTCGGCAATCTTCGTGCGGGACTGCTCGTTGCATCCGTAATTCCGCTTGCCATGCTTTTTGCCATCATTATGATGAATCTTTTCGGGGTAAGCGGCAACTTGATGAGCTTAGGTGCGCTCGATTTCGGGTTGATTGTAGATGGTGCCGTAATTATTGTGGAAGCCGTTATGCATCAATTGGCCCACAGTAAAAACTATGCTGCCGCCAACAGAATTTCTCAAACAGAGATGGATAAAGAAGTAAAATTCTCGGCAGGTAGAATGATGAACATCGCCGTTTTCGGACAAATCATTATCCTGATTGTTTATCTGCCAATCCTCGCACTTGAAGGCATCGAGGGCAAAATGTTCAAACCGATGGCACAAACGGTTGCTTTCGCATTGATCGGAGCATTTATACTCTCACTTACTTACATCCCCATGATGAGTGCTTTGGTGTTGAGCAAGAAAATAAAACATCAACCAAATCTTTCAGACCGAATAATTGAGCGAATTGTACTTTTTTATCAAGGTGCTTTAATTAGAGTTTTGCGGATAAAGAAAACCGTAATCTTAACGGTTACAGTACTCTTTGCTGCTGCAATTTTCACCCTAACTCAAATGGGTGGCGAGTTTATTCCTGCCCTCGAAGAAGGCGATTTTGCAGTTGATACACGGGTTTTAACCGGAAGTAACTTAAATACCACGATAGAATACACACAAAAAGCGGCCAAAGTTTTGTTAGACAATTTTCCAGAAGTTGAAAAAGTGGTAACCAAAATTGGCAGTGGCGAAGTTCCTACAGATCCCATGCCCATGGAAGCCGCAGATATGATGGTTATTCTGAAGGATAAAAGTACCTGGACATCGGCTAAAACATTTCCAGAACTCTCTGAGAAAATGACGGAAGCATTGAATGAAGTGGTAGGCGTAACTACCGGTTTTCAGTACCCAGTGCAAATGCGGTTTAACGAACTCATGACGGGCGCTCGCCAAGATGTGGTCTGTAAAATCTTCGGCGAAAATCTGGATAGTCTTGCCTCGTATGCAGAAAAGCTAGGCAAAATTGCCAGAACCGTTGATGGAGCTGAAGACCTTTTTATTGAACCCATAACGGGAATGCCCGAAATCGTAATTGAGTACAATCGGGCAGTAATTGCCCAATACAACTTAAGTGTTGAGCAGATAAATCAGGTGGTAAACATGGCGTTTGCTGGTCAGCATGCAGGCATGGTTTTCGAAGGCGAGAAACGTTTCGATCTGGTTTTAAGAATGGAATCGAACCTAAGAAAAAGCTTAGAAGACATTCAACAGTTGCTAATTCCTACGGATATGGGCGTTCAAATTCCTTTGCAACAATTAGCAAATGTGGCAATTAAAGAAGGTCCAAATCAGATACAAAGAGAAGATGCCAAACGCCGAATTGTGGTTGGTTTTAATGTAAGAGGACGAGATGTGCAAAGCATCGTAAACGAAGTTTCCCAAAAAGTAAAAGCCGAAATCGATTTCGGACCAGGATACTTCATTACCTACGGCGGCGCTTTCGAGAATCTAAACAGAGCCAAACAACGCCTTTACATTGCGGTTCCCATTGCGCTTTTGCTTATTTTCATTCTCTTATATTTTGCATTTGGCTCTATAAAACACGGCTTACTCATCTACTCCGCTATTCCGTTATCAGCCATTGGGGGAATTTTCTTACTTGCCCTTCGGGGGATGCCTTTCAGCATAAGTGCGGGCATCGGTTTTATTGCTTTGTTCGGAGTTGCAGTTTTAAACGGCATTGTTTTAATTGCAGAATTTAATCGTATAAAAGCATCTGGAATTCAAAATCTGCATCAGATTGTATTGAGTGGCACAAAACTTCGGCTACGGCCAGTACTTATGACTGCACTTGTGGCATCGCTCGGATTTCTACCTATGGCGCTGAGCAATGGAGCTGGCGCTGAAGTGCAAAGGCCTTTGGCAACCGTGGTAATTGGAGGATTGCTTTTGGCAACCTTGCTAACACTTTTTGTTTTGCCCATTTTATACATTCAAGTTGAAAAAATGAGCCGTAAAAATAATCAAATCCATAAACCCAACGCATAGTTATGGAAACTACAAAAAATCAAATGTTAGGCTTTAAAGTCTTGTTTTACAATAAATTAGAGAAATCAAGAAGTGTTTTTTTTCTTTTATGGGTGATGTTTTGCCTCGCTAGTTCTACGCTTAGTGCTCAAACCAACATTACGTTGGATAAAGCCATTTCGCTAGCTAAAAAAAATAACCTTAACCTTAAAAACGAACAGCTTAAAGCCAAATATCAGCAGCAGTTGAAAGGCACATACTTCAATTTACCCGAAACACAAATCGGTTTAAAAGGCGGTAGATTGAATGGCGCTTTATACGACAATGCATTTTCTGTAAATCAAGGCTTTAGTTTCCCCACCGTTTATGCAAGGCAGAAGAATTTGCTGAACCAACAATGGCAAACTGCCGTAATGCAATCCGCTTTAGCAGAAGCAGAATTGGTAAAAATGGTGCAAACCAGTTTCAATAAATTGCTTTTGTTAGATGCTCGTTATGCCTTACTCCAAACAGCCGATAGCCTCTTTTCAGATTACCTTAAGAAAGCCAACATCCGATATGAAAAAGGTGCAGCTAATTTATTAGAAACTGCAGCAGTTGGTTTACAAAGCGGACAAGTAAACATGCAGCTTAAAACCTTGATGGTAGATAGAACTACTGCACAACTAGAATTTCAGTTATTGCTTAATACGACGGAATTTTATCAACCTATGGCATCGGAACTTAAGTTCAGCGCTCCAGAGAATGTTTCAGAAACTTTGCCAAATACCAATTTAGCTTTAAAAGTTGCCACCCAAGAAATTGAAGCAGCTAAAGCCAGTTTCAGGTTAGAGAAAGTGCATCTGCTTCCAGATTTAAACCTCGGTTTTACTAACCAAACTTTTCAAGGAATGGGTCCAGACGATATCTTGTATCCGCAAACCGATCGATTCAATTCCTTTCAAGTTGGTTTTACCGTTCCGCTATTTTTCGGAAGTTCGAAAGCAAAAATAAAAGCCGCCAACACCTCAATTTCAATTGCAGAAAATCAATTGAGCTATCAACAAATGCAGTTGCAGCAGAAACTCTCTGTAGCATGGTTGCAGTATAAAAACAGCCAAGATTTGCTTCAATTCTTCGAAGAGAATCAACTGCCGAATGTGGAAACTATCCGTAAATTGGCTACGCAACAATACCAAAACGGCGCCATTAATTTCATGGAATGGGTAATGTTGGTCAACCAATCTACACAGGTACAAAGCACTTATCTGGATTTGTTGAACGAGTACAACGAAACCATAATTGAAATCAATTTTTTAACCAACAACTAGAACCAACATGAAAAATATAATCGTCTTCCTATTACTTTTTGCAACTGCTTGCTCCAATAAATCGAGCGAAGCACCAGAAGCAGCACATGTTCATGAAGCTGAAAACGTCATCACCCTAAATGAAGCGCAGCGTAAAAATGCTGCGATTGAAATCGATTCTTTACAATCGAAAAACCTTTCCAAAACATTAAGGCTGAATGGAAAAACAGATGTTCCACCGCAAAACTTGGTGGCCATCAGCGTTCCTTTGGGTGGATATTTAAAATCAACCAAGTTATTGCCTGGCATGCAAGTTAAAAAAGGAGAGTTGATTGCTACCATGGAAGATCAGCAATACATACAACTTCAGCAAGCTTATCTTACTACCAAAGCGCAGTTGGTTCAGGCGAGTTCAGAGTTTAATCGGCAGAAGGAGTTGAACCAAGAGAAAGCAAGTTCAGATCAGGTTTATCAGCAGGCTGCTTCTCAGTTTACTACCTTGAAGATTAACCTAAAATCGCTGTCTGAACAGCTTAAGCTCATCAACATCACCCCAGAAAAATTAAATGAGAACAATATTTCTAGCAGTATTCCAATTTATGCGCCCTTTACAGGTTTTATAACCAAAGTTCATGCGCCTGTGGGCAAGTACATTGCCCCTGCCGATGTTGCTTTCGAGTTGGTTGATCCAAGCGATATCCATTTAAACCTCACTGTTTTCGAAAAAGACCTTATCCAAATTGAAGAGGGAATGAACGTTTTGGCATACACCAATTCAGAACCCGAAGAGATTCATCCAGCGCATATTATACTCATTAGCAGAGATATAGATCAGAATAGAACAGCAGAAGTACACTGCCATTTCGATAATTACGAACCGAAATTATTGCCCGGCATGTATATGAACGCCACGGTTGAGCTAAAAAAACATAACGCATTAACCATTACAGAAGAAGCTGTAGTTTCATTTGAAGGGAAGGACTACGTTTTTGTGGAGCAGAAAAGCAACAGCTTCGAAATGGTGCCAGTTGAGCTTGGAGTTCTTGAATTTGGAAGTATTGAATTGCTAAATGCCAGCCATCTTCAACAAAAGAAAATTGTGATTAAGGGCGCTTATACATTGCTAATGACACTAAAAAACACAGAAGACGAAGAGCATTGATTATCAAATTTTAAGTTAATCTTAAATTACTTCTCTTTGTGGCTTAGCATTTAGTCTGTAACTTGCGGACGATGCTGAAAAAACTGCTAATCGTTTGTCTTCTTTTTGCTACTGGCTCTTTACAGGCCCAAGTGGCCGATAGTAGCAAAAACGGTTCACCCAAGACGTTAGAAGAAATAGAAGCAGAAACTGAAGCCTTCTACAGCAAGCTTGGAATTCCGAATTTGGTGCTTCAAAAATTTGAGAATCCATTAGTGGTTCAAAATCCAGGGTTGTTTTTAATATCTGAACAATGGTTGGGAACTCGCTATCGTTTTGGTGGAATGAGTTACGAAGGCATTGATTGCTCTGGCTTCGTATTGCAGATTTTGAATGAAGTTTACGGTGTTCAGGAATTTCCCAGGAATTCTGCGGAGATGTTTCGAGTTACAGATCCAGTTAACAAGGATGAATTACAAGAAGGCGATTTGGTTTTCTTCAGAACAAGAGGCAGAGGAATTTCGCATGTTGGCATCTACATTGGTGAAGGTAAATTTGTACATTCAAGTACCTCTAGCGGAGTGATTATTAGCTCATTAAGTGAAAGCTATTATGTTAGTAGATTTTACAAAGGCGGTAGATTGAAGCCAATTGCTGTACCCGACGCAAATCTATTAGAAGCGACCATTCCAACAAATTAGAAGATTAGATTCAAATTGTCATCGCCAAAACATTTCAATCAATTGGCTCAAATGGCTATCTTTGAGGCATGTTAGATCGTATTCACAACTACCTAAACGAGGTAGCCTCATTTACTCCTGCCAACAAAGCAGATCTAGAAACATTTAGAATAAAATTCATCGGCAAAAAAGGCCTTGTAAACGATATTTTAGCTCAGTTTAAAGAAGTTCCTAACGATCAGAAAAAGGCATTTGGCCAGAAAATTAATGAGCTAAAACAAGCCATAGAAGCCAAAATAGCAGATGCTCAAGCCACTTTCGAATCTCAAGCAGACGAAACAGGTCCAAATATTGATATTGCCTTACCACCAAACGTAGGCTTCACAGGAAGCAGACACCCGATATCACTAGTAAAAAATCAAATCATACAGATTTTTGAACGCTTAGGTTTTGCTATTTCAGAAGGGCCAGAGTTGGTAACGGATTGGGAGAATTTTGGCGCACTTAATTTCGAAGAAAATCATCCAGCAAGAGATATGCAGGATACTTTCTTCGTGCAAACAAATCCCGATGTTTTGCTTAGAACGCACACCTCAAGTGTGCAAGTAGCAGAAATGCAAAAAGGATTGCTTCCCATTAGAACCATATCCCCAGGAAGAGTTTACAGAAACGAAACCATCTCGGCAAGAGCGCATTGCTTTTTCCATCAGATTGAAGGATTGTACATTGCAGAAAATGTGTCGTTCGCAGATTTAAAGCAAGTTTTGATGCGTTTTGCTCAGGAGATGTTTGGCCCTGAAACAAAAATTAGATTGCGCCCTTCTTATTTCCCATTCACAGAACCATCGGCGGAAATGGATATTTCTTGCTTAATCTGTGGTGGAAAAGGTTGCACCGTTTGTAAGCATTCTGGTTGGGTTGAAATTTTGGGCTGCGGCATGGTAGATCCAAATGTTCTAAAAAATTGCGGAATTGATCCAAATAAATACAGCGGTTTTGCATTCGGTATGGGTGTTGAGCGCATTGCGATGTTGAAATACGGAATAAAAGATTTGCGCTTATTCTCAGAGAACGATCAAAGATTCTTAGAACAGTTTAGTACAGCCTATTAATACACGATTTTGGAAAGAGAAATAAAAAAGATTGCCATAATTGGAGCTGGAACCATGGGTTCAGGAATCGCATTTGTTTTTGCCCAAGCGGGATTCGAAACCCTTTTGTTCGATATGTTTCCTGCAGCGCTTGAACGTGCAAATGAATCCATTGACGATATGCTTGAAAAGGCTCAAGCCAGAAAATTGATGGATGCCACAAAAGCTGAAGAGGTTAAAAGCCTTATTGCTTACAGCTCAGATTTCGACAGTTTATATGCCGATTTAATTCTAGAAGCCATCGTAGAAAAAACCGAATCTAAAGTGGAGTTGTTCAGAAAATTAGCATTGCAAAACGATTCGGAATGTATTTTTGCAACCAATACCAGTTCCATTCCAATTACCAGAATTGCTGCAAAAGTTCCTAATCCGGAGCGAGTTGTGGGGATGCACTTTTTCAATCCTGCCCACATAATGAAATTGGTGGAAGTAATTGCTGGAGAAGCAACTGATTCTAAAGTAGTAGATTTAATCTTCAATCTCTGCAAGCAGATTGGCAAAACGCCAGTTCTTGCAAAAGATGCCCCAGGTTTTATTGTAAACCGTGTTGCAAGGCATTTTTATGTGGAAGGCCTAAAAGTTTTAGAAGAGCAGGTTGCAACACACGATCAAATTGATCGTTTAGTAGAATCTTGTGGTTTCAAAATGGGGCCATTCAAATTGATGGATTTAATTGGCGTTGACACCAACTACTCAGTTACTTCCAGCATGTTCGAATCTTTCCATTTCGATGCCAAATTTAGACCAAGTAGAATACAGCAGAAAAAGGTAGAAGCTGGATTCCACGGTAGAAAAACCAAGAAAGGATTTTACACTTATGACTAGACAAAACATTTTTCTTCTCTTTGCATTTGCTGCACTACTTTTCGGTTGCAGAAAGAACGATGCAGTGGTTAATCCAATTCCCAACATTACATTCGAAACCTTTATCAACCTAAACTTGCCTCAGTATCAGCCACTTGAATTAGTAGGTAATTATGCTTATGCAACGGGAGGCTACAAAGGTTTATTAATTTACAGGTACAGTCCTACAGAATTTAGAGCATTAGACCGAGCTTGTAGCTTCGATCCTTTTGAAGAATGCCACCTGTTGAGTGTAGATACCAATGCTGCTTTATGGATTAACTGCGCTTGCTGCGAATCCCGTTTCGATTTCAATGGATTTGTAACCAATGGTCCGGCCTTAGCTCCCATGCGACAATATCAATTGCAGTACAATCCAGATTTAAATTCGCTGAGAATTTATAACTTTTAAGATGCAAAAGGTCTTTCTTGAAGAAGCAATTGCACTCTCTGCAGAGAACGTGATTACCCAAAACGGTGGCCCATTTGGTTGTGTAATTGTGAAGGATGGGGAAATTGTTGGTAGAGGCGCCAACAGAGTTTTGGTAGATTTAGACCCGAGTGCCCATGCAGAAATAGTTGCCATAAGAGATGCTTGCAAGCATCTAAAAACCCACCAACTCACAGATTGTGAGGTGTATACCAGTTGTGAGCCCTGCCCGATGTGTTTATCGGCACTTTATTGGGCTAGACCAAAAGTAGTCTATTTTGCCAACACCAAAGAAGATGCCGCCAACATCGGTTTCGACGATGCCTTTATCTACGAGCAACTCCAACTGCCACTTTCAGAAAGAAGCCTTCAATTAGTTCATGTAACCATTCCAGAAGCCCTAAAACCATTTCAAGATTGGGATGAGTTGGAGGGGAAGGAGTTGTATTGACTGAATGGACAATGGATAATGGACAATTGATAATGGATAATGGCACTTCTCTGCGGCGACTTTGTTAACTCTGTGTTTAAAATTAGACTCAACAGGTTTTTCTTAACCGCAAAGGCTCTAAGGTCTAT
>DAIRTB010000053.1:0-9623 GCA_036804105.1 Bacteroidota bacterium
AGTTGCTAAATATGCAGCTAAGCGTGCAGCTCTTAAAGAAGCTGGAGATTTTGAAGGTCTTCAAAAGCTTCCTAAAAACTCATCCCCAGTACGTTTACACAATCGTTGTAAATTAACAGGTCGTCCGAGAGGATATATGCGTCAGTTTGGTATCTCTAGAGTTACCTTCCGTGAAATGGCGCTTGATGGAAAAATTCCAGGTGTTACGAAGGCAAGTTGGTAATTGAAAAGATTTACAGAAAATGACTGATCCAATAGCAGATTATCTCACCAGATTGAGAAATGCAATGAAAGCCGGCCACAGAATAGTGGAGATTCCAGCTTCAAATTTGAAAAAAAGAATGACCGAGGTTTTATTTGACCAAGGTTACATTCTAAACTATAAGTTCGAGGACCATGCAGTTCAAGGTACTATTAAAATTGCTTTGAAATACAATCCTTCTACAAAAGAACCTGCAATTAGAACACTTACTCGTGTAAGTAGACCAGGTTTGAGACAATACCGTCACGTTGCTCGTATTCCACGTGTAATCAATGGCTTAGGTATAGCAATCATGAGTACTTCAAAAGGTGTAATGACTGATAAAGAAGCGAAAAGACAGAATGTTGGTGGCGAAGTATTGTGTTACATTTATTAAATTTTAGAGAAGATGTCACGTATAGGAAAATTACCAATTACCATTCCAGCAGGTGTTAGCATTCAGGTTTCTGATAAAAACATTGTAACTGTAAAAGGTCCAAAAGGTACACTAACTCGTTTAGTTGATGCTGATATGACCATTGATATTGAAGGATCTAATTTAGAGGTTAAGCGTCCAACAGAACAAAAGCGTCACAAAGCGCTTCATGGTTTGTATCGCTCATTAATCAACAATATGGTTCTAGGCGTAACTCAAGGTTACAAGATTGAGCAAGATTTAGTAGGTGTTGGTTACCGTGCAAACGCTAACGGACAATTATTAGAGTTGTCTTTGGGTTATTCTCATGATATCATCATGGAAATTCCAAAAGAAGTTGTTCTTGCAACTAAAGCTGAGAAAGGCCAACCACCAAGAATTATTTTGGAGAGCATCGATAAAGAACTTATCGGTATGGTTGCCGCCAAGATTCGTTCATTCAGAACACCTGAGCCATACAAAGGAAAAGGTATCAGATTTGTAAATGAAGTAGTTCGTAGAAAAGCCGGAAAATCTGCCGGTAAAAAATAAGTAAATGAGCACAACAAGAAATAATAGAAGAATAAAGATCAAGCGTTCTATCCGTCGTAAGATTTCGGGAACGGCTGAGCGTCCGAGGCTATCGGTCTTCAGAAGCAATTCTGAAATATATGCTCAAATTATTGATGATCTTTCAGGCAAAACATTGGTTTCTGCCTCGTCAAAAGAAAAAGAAGTTGCAGCTGAAAAAGTAACTAAAGTAGAGACCTCTAAAACAGTTGGTCAGAAGCTTGCGGAAAAAGCATTACAAGCTGGTATTTCAGCAGTAGTGTTCGATAGAAATGGTTACTTATATCATGGCAGAGTTAAGGCTCTTGCTGAAGGTGCTCGTGAAGGTGGTCTTAAATTTTAATAACTCATGTCAACAGCAAATATAAAAAGAGTAAAGGCAAGTGAGATTGAATTAAAAGATCGCTTGGTAAGTGTGCAACGTGTTGCTAAAGTTACAAAAGGGGGTAGAACATTTAGTTTCTCTGCCATTGTAGTTGTTGGTGATGAAAATGGCATTGTAGGTTACGGTTTAGGTAAAGCAAAAGAAGTATCAGAAGCAATTGCTAAAGGTATCGACGACGCAAAGAAATCATTAATAAAGGTTCCGATACTTAAAGGTACCATTCCTCATGAACAGGATGGTAAGTTTGGTGGCGGTAGAATTTTATTAAAACCTGCGGCTCATGGTACTGGTGTTATTGCTGGTGGTGCGATGCGTGCGGTTTTAGAATCTGCTGGTATTACCGACGTTTTAGCTAAGTCTAAAGGTTCTTCTAACCCACACAATGTGGTTAAAGCAACTATCGACGCATTAGCTAAATTGAGAGACCCAAATACCATTGCTCAATATAGAACAAGATCTTTAACCAAAGTTTTTAACGGATAATATCATGGCTAGAGTAAAATTAACCCAAGTTAAAAGTGGTATTGACCAACCAAAAGATCAGAAAGCAACTTTAATTGCTTTAGGAATCAGAAGAAATCAAACATCAGTTGAGAAAGAATTGAATCCGCAGATTCAAGGTATGATAAACAAAGTAAAACACCTTTTAAAAGTTGAGGAGATTTAATTAATGGATTTAAGTACATTAAAACCAGCACCAGGATCTGTAAAGAAAAATGGTAAAAGAATTGGCCGTGGTCAAGGATCTGGCAAAGGTGGTACCTCAACAAAAGGTCACAAAGGAGATCAATCTCGTTCTGGTCACTACGACAAACCCGGTTTTGAGGGTGGTCAAATGCCATTGAAATTACGAGTTCCTAAATTTGGTTTCAAAAATAGAAATAGAATTGAGTACATAGGTGTTAACCTAGATGTTGTTGAAGCATTAGCCGAGAAACATAACTTAACTACTTTAGATCATGCAAGTTTCGTATCAGCTGGACTTCTTTCGAACGAAAGAACAAAAGTTAAGATTCTTGGTAGAGGTGAGTTGAAAGCGAAATTAGAAATTAAAGCAAACAAATTTAGTGCAACTGCTAAAGCCGCTATCGAGGCTGCAGGTGGAAGTGCTGTAACTGTGTAATTATCCCAAATGAAAAAGTTCATCGAGACAATACAAAATATCTGGAAGATTGAAGAGCTAAGAGGCAGAATCCTAACTACTTTAGGATTACTGCTTATCTACCGCTTGGGATCTTATGTGGTTTTACCTGGAGTTGATCCAGTAAAATTAGAAGAACTTACCAGCCAAGGTGGAAACGCTGGTATTTTGGGCTTGATTGACTTATTTGCTGGAGGTGCTTTTTCAAGAGCTTCGATTTTTGCTTTGGGCATTATGCCATATATCTCGGCTAGTATCGTGGTACAACTCTTAGGAATGGCAGTGCCTTCATTCCAAAAAATGCAGAAAGAAGGTGAGAGTGGCAGAAATAAAATGAATCAGATAACACGATATCTGACAATTGCAATAACTGCTGCTCAAGCATTCGGATTTGTAATTAATCTTAAATCTCAGTTTTTACCTGCTATTATCCTAAGATCTGGCGATACACTTTATTTTTCGTTTATTGTATCAACCGTTGTTGTATTAACAGCTGGTACCATGTTAGTAATGTGGCTGGGTGAAAGAATTACAGACAAAGGCCTTGGTAATGGTATATCACTTATCATTATGGTGGGTATAATTGCAAACCTACCTGGTGCTGTTGTTGCCGAATTCGCATTTAGAACTGGAGCTGGTGGTGGAGGTTTAATTCCTTTTTTACTAGAACTTATTGTTTTGATTGTGATAGTAGGATTAGTTATTCTATTGGTTCAAGGTACAAGAAAGATTAGAATTGAGGTTGCCAAGCGAATTATGGGCAATAAGCAATATGGTGGACAACGTCAGTACTTACCCATCAAGGTGAATGCAGCTGGAGTAATGCCAATAATCTTTGCACAAGCAATTATGTTTTTGCCATCAACCGTAGCACAGTTTTTTCCAGATAACGATTTCAGTCAAGGTGTTGCTTCTGCATTTGTAGATTTTACCTCCTTGCCTTATAACATAACATTGGCTGTACTGATTATAGTGTTTACGTACTTTTACACTGCTCTTTCAATTAATTCCAACCAAATGGCAGAAGATCTTAAAAAGAACGGTGCTTTTATACCTGGAATGAAGCCTGGAAAAGATACTCAAGATTATATTGATGATGTATTGTCTAAAATTACTTTGCCTGGATCTATTTTCCTTGCGGCAATTGCAATTTTACCAGCCATTGCAGTAATCTTTGGAGTTAACCAACAGTTTGCACAATTTTATGGAGGTACATCATTGCTAATTTTAGTTGGTGTAACCTTAGATACATTACAACAGATAGAAAGCTATTTGTTAATGAGACATTACGATGGTTTGATGAAAACCGGAAGAATGAAGGGAAGAAGCGCTATCGGTGCGGCTGTTTAATATGATTCCAATCAAAACAGCTGAGGAGATAGAGCTTATTCGCAAAAGTTCTTTGCTTGTTGGTGCTACCCATGCAGAAGTTGCCAAATTAATTCAACCTGGAGTTAGTTTGCTAACTTTAGATAGAGTAGCAGAAGAGTTTATAAAGGATAATGGAGGTTACCCGGCTTTTTTAGGCTATAATGGTTTCCCAAATTCTTTGTGTTTATCGCTTAACGATGTAGTAGTACATGGTATTCCATCCAAGTATGAATTGAAGGATGGCGATATACTCTCTGTTGACTGCGGTGTAAAAATGAATGGATATTTTGGCGATTCTGCATATACCCATGCTGTTGGGGAAGTTTCAGGTGAGGTTTCTCAATTGTTAGAGACTACAATTGATAGTCTTTATGCAGGTATAGGAATGGCAGTAGCTGGAAATAGAATAGGAGACATTGCTTTTGCAATACAGCAGCATGCTGAAAGCAAAGGTTATGGTGTAGTTAGAGAGCTTGTTGGTCATGGTATTGGCAAGGCACTACATGAAAATCCATCAGTTCCAAATTTTGGACGAAGAGGAAGCGGACCACTTTTAAAAGAAGGAATGGTTTTAGCGATTGAACCCATGATTAATATGGGGACAAAATCTGTTCGACAGTTGGCTGATGGTTGGACCATCAAAACCGCAGACGGGAAACCATCTGCACATTTTGAGCATACTGTTTTTATACGAAAGGAAAAGGCAGAAATTTTATCAACATTTGAATACATCGAAAAGGTATATAAACTGAATGGCAAAACAGTCATCAATTAAACAAGACGGAGTAATCCAAGAGGCGCTTTCAAACGCAATGTTCAGAGTTGAACTTGAGAATGGGCACCAAATAATTGCGCATATATCGGGCAAGATGCGGATGAATTACATCAAAATATTGCCTGGTGATAAAGTTTCAGTTGAAATGTCGCCTTATGATTTAACCAAGGGAAGAATAACATATAGATATTAACATACCATGAAAGTAAAGACTTCAATTAAAAAAAGAAGTGTTGATTGTAAAATCGTGAGGCGCAATGGAGTGCTTTATGTGATCAATAAAAAGAATCCTAAGTTTAAACAAAGACAAGGATAATAAGATATGGCAAGGATTGCTGGAATAGATTTACCCAAAAACAAAAGGGGAGAAATCGGACTTACGTACATTTATGGAATTGGCCGCCCAAGAGCACGCCAGATTCTGGAATCATGCGGTATAAGTTATGACGTGAAAGTTAGCGAATGGAACGACGACCAATTAGCCGCTATCCGTACATTTATCGCAGAGAGCTTCAAAACCGAGGGCGAGCTTCGTTCTGAGGTACAACTTAGCATCAAACGTTTGATGGATATAGGTTGCTACCGTGGTTTGCGCCATAGAAAGGGCTTGCCTGTGAGAGGTCAACGCACTAAGAACAATTCAAGAACCCGAAAAGGGAAGAGAAAAACTGTTGCTAACAAGAAAAAGGCTACTAAATAAACATGGCTAAGAATACCAAGGTTGTTAAAAAGCGTGTTGTTAAAGTTGAATCGACTGGTCAAATCCATATCAAATCAACTTTCAATAACATCATTATTACCATCACCAACAATGAAGGCCAGGTAATATCCTGGGCATCGGCTGGGAAAGCCGGTTTTAGAGGTTCTAAGAAAAATACCCCTTATGCAGCATTAGTTGCTGCAAACGATTGCGGTAAAGTTGCATTCGATTTGGGTTTACGTAGAGCAGAGGTTTTTGTAAAAGGACCCGGTGCTGGAAGAGAATCAGCAATTCGTACATTAGGCGGATTAGGTATTGAGATAACAACCATTAAGGATGTTACTCCAATTCCTCACAATGGTTGTCGTCCTCCAAAACGTAGAAGAGTTTAATACAGGAATATTACAATATGGCTAGATATACAGGACCAGCTTCAAAAATCGCTCGTAAATTTGGTGAACCAATTTTTGGTCCAGACAAAGTTTTACAGCGTAAAAACTATGCCCCAGGTCAGCATGGTGCAGCAAAAAAACGTGCAAAAAAATCAGAGTACTCTATTCAGTTAATGGAAAAGCAAAAAGCTAAGTACACTTATGGCGTCTTAGAGAAACAATTTAGATTAACGTTTCAAAGAGCTGCTCGTAAAAAAGGAGTAACTGGAGAGTTACTATTGCAATTTTTAGAATCAAGATTAGATAATACAGTTTATCGTTTAGGCATTGCTACAACTCGTAGAGCGGCAAGACAATTGGTAGGTCACAACCATATCAATGTAAACGGTAAAGTTGTTAACATCCCATCTTATACTTTAAGACCAGGCGACGTGATTTCAGTAAGAGAAAAATCTAAAACTCTTGAGTCAATTACTGATTCTGTGAGTGGAAGAGTAATTAATAAATTTAATTGGTTGGAGTGGGATCATAACGCATTAAGCGGAAAATTCCTTCAAATGCCAGAAAGAGATCAAATTCCTGAGAATATTAAGGAGCAATTGATCGTAGAGTTGTACTCAAAATAATTTAAAAAAATCATTAATGGCAATACTTGCTTTTCAAAAACCAGATAAGGTAGTTATGCAAAAAGCTACTGATTTTGAAGGAACTTTCGAGTTTAAACCTTTGGAACCAGGCTTTGGAGTAACAATCGGCAATTCACTAAGAAGAATTTTACTTTCCTCATTGGAAGGTTATGCCATCACTTCATTAAGAATGCCGGGAGTAGACCACGAATTTGCAACTATTAAAGGTGTAATTGAGGATGTTGTTGAAATTATCCTCAACTTGAAACAGGTAAGATTCAAAAAGCGTGAAGGAGCATCTGATTCCGAAAAAATTTATGTTACCATAAAAGGTCAAACAGAATTTAAGGCATCAGATATAGAAAGATTCTCTACAAATTTTATGATTCTTAATCCTGATCATGTTGTTTGTACTTTAAGACCAGATATCAATTTAGAAATTGAGCTAACGGTTGATAAGGGTAGGGGTTATGTTCCTGCAGATGAGAATAAATTATTCGATTCTAACATTGGTGTTATTCCAATTGATGCAGTTTATACGCCTATTAAGAACGTTAAATACACAGTAGAAAGCTTTAGGGTAGAACAAAGAACCGACTATGAGAAATTGCTTATAGACATCAAAACGGATGGTTCTATCCACCCAGAAGATGCATTGAAAGAGGCTTCAAAGATTTTGATTCACCACTTCATGCTATTCTCTGATGAGTCTATTACGCTAGAAACTATACCTAAAGAAGTAGGTATCGAGGTTGATGAAAATATTCTGCACATGCGCAAATTATTGAAAACCTCTTTAGCTGATTTAGATCTTTCTGTACGTGCATTTAATTGTTTAAAAGCAGCTGAAATTAAAACATTGGGAGACCTCGTTAGATTTGATATAGCTGATCTATTGAAATTTAGAAACTTTGGTAAAAAGTCGTTATCTGAATTGGAAGAATTGGTACGTGAGAAGAATCTTACGTTTGGAATGGATTTGTTAAAATATAAATTGGAAGAAGAGTAAATCATGCGTCACGGAAAGACAGTAAATCATTTAGGTCGCACGAGCTCCCATAGGAAGGCAATGTTATCTAATCTTGCCACCTCTTTAATACTACATAAAAGAGTAATCACCACTGTGGCAAAAGCTCGTGAATTAAGGGTTTACCTAGAACCTTTAATAACTAAAGCAAAAACAGATAGTACGCACAATAGACGTACTGTTTTCAGCTACCTTCAAGATAAGGAAGCAATAAAAGAACTATTCGGACCAGTTGCTGTGAAAGTAGCTGAGCGTCCAGGTGGGTATTTGAGAATCATTAAAACTGGTAACAGATTAGGCGATAACGCAGATACTTGTATGGTTGAACTTGTAGATTACAATGAAATCTATACTGGAGATACTACAGTTAAGAAAGCCACCAGAAGAAGTAGACGAGGTGCTGGCACTAAGAAGGCGGAAGGAGCTACTGAAGTAGTACTAGACGATCAAGCAGCTACAGAAGTAGAATCAACAGATTCTAAAGAAGAAGCAAACTAATTACCACTTACGTTATTCACGAAAAAGCCACTCATTTGAGTGGCTTTTTTGATGTTGGGTATGTAGAATGTTTATGTATGTTTTTTAATCTAGAAATCAGTTTTATATTGCGTTTATAGCTTTGAGGTTTATAGATGATGTTGTAAACAAATTAGATTCAAATTCCTTAATTGAAGCAATTAGATTTTTGCTAGAAAATGGCCATTCTATGGTTTTCATGTTTTCTAATTTTGGCAAATCCAACTTTTTGTCTCCTGAGGGTTTAATAACTAAGCAGTTATAGCCTTTAGATGCTAACATCGAAATCATTTGAACTTCCATAGATGCTTGTCTTGCCACATTAAGTTCAAAAATCAAAGGGTTGCTTTTTTTTATTTCGATATTGTTTTCTAAAAAGTATAAATATGGAATTACCCTAAACTCCACTTCATCATTAGAGATTGAATCTGTATTTTCGGTCCAAAATTCTAGATCATGTGCTATAAAGAATGCTGAAATCTTCTGCACTTCAATTTTTAGTGTTTTTTGTTGGTTTGTACCAGTAAATGTTTTTGTCATTTTTTATAAATTTATAGGTGTATTCGTAGTTTTTTGTCAATTTTATTTGTAGGATTAGTTTTAATTAATATTTAAATTTTAATATAATACTAAAATCTAAATTATTGAATGAAGTTAGTTAGCGATTTTGTTATTTCATAATAAAACGAGAATTTTTTTTAGAAATATTTGAGCAAAAAAAAATGATCGTTCTCTAATCTATTTTATTCTAGCTTATGAAATTTTAGCCCAGACAGGTTGATTTTTATTCTTTTCAGCCAAGTAGTTTCTTAAGAATTTATTTTCAGCTGTACTTAAGTTAGGGTCTACTTCTAAAATATCTAATGCGCTTTGTCTCGCATGCTGCAAGATTACTCCGTCCTCTATCAAATTGGCCATTTTGAAATCTAATATGCCACTTTGTTGGGTACCTGCCAAATCGCCTGGACCACGAAGTTCCATATCTACTTCTGCAATCTTGAAACCATCGTTTGTAGCAACCATGGTATTTATCCTTCTTTTTGCTGGATGATTGAGGTTATCTTTTGTCATTAGGATACAATACGATTGCTCTGCACCTCTACCAACTCTTCCCCTTAGTTGATGTAATTGTGAAAGGCCAAATCTTTCAGCACTTTCAATAACCATTACGGATGCATTTGGAACGTTGACACCAACCTCTATTACTGTTGTTGCTACCATTATATTGGTTTGTCCATTCTTGAATCTTTCCATTTCATAAGCCTTGACATCAGACTTCATTTGACCATGTAGAATTGATACTTGGTATTCTGGCAAAGGAAAAGCTCTACTAATAGATTCAAATCCATCCATTAGGAATTTAAGATCTATGTTTTGTGATTCTTCAATCATTGGATAGACCACATAAATTTGTCTTCCAAGTGCAATCTGTTCCTTCATAAAACCGAAAACTCTTAGCCTACC
>DAIRTB010000054.1:0-9566 GCA_036804105.1 Bacteroidota bacterium
AAAAGCATTAACCGATCCATCTGAGTAGAATCTCATTCTAAACAACACCTGAGATTGACCAGCAAGGTTAGAAAGCGAGTGTTTTGCGGTTACCCATGTTCCTGAACCAGTATTACCAGAACTAGGATTAGCCCAAACAGGTTGTTGTAGGGATGCATTTACCTGAGCAACTGTGTACCAATTAAAAATTCCTGAACCAACGGTTCCAACAGTTAACCAAGTAGTTCCACCATCTATACTGTAAGCCAAGTTTCCACCATCATAGATAGATTCTGTATCCCAAAATACATTGAACTCAACTTCAGGGTAAGTTAGAGTGGTTAAATTGAAACATGGAGATTGTACATAAGATACTTCTGAGTTATTGTAAGGGCCAGTTAAATTGGTTAACCATGAGTTAACCCCGCCTGCAGCAGTACTTAAAGTAACGCCATTTTGTGTTACGTTTGGTGTTCCCAATTGCCATGATGGATTAGCCCCTCCAACTAACCAACCTCCGTTTCCATTTTCAAATCCTTCAATGTAAGGAAATGTAGAGAGAACGGGGATGCTAGTAACTGTTTTAAATGAACTATCGTTTAAAGAAAGTCCATCGCCAGATAAGCTAGTGTAGCCTATCAAATTGTAAGTACCTGGTGTAGCTAAATTAATGGTAGTAGTAAAAGTATAGCTTGCTGTTTGTCCACCATTAATAGTTCCAGTAAATGTTTCTACAACTGGTGTTCCGTTGTTTACCACATAAGCAACTGGGAAGTTGCTAATTGCGCCAGTACCAAAGTTCTGAATGGTTACCATAACTGTATCGGTGGCTGTGAGTCCACAACCATTATTTGGTTTTTGAATTGAAGCTACACCAGCATCAAAAGTAGATGGTGTAAACTCGTACGCTCCAATATCTGGAGTTGAAGGCCTTGGTGTTCCCTGAATGTCCGTTGTTACATAACCCAATTGAACACCAACATTGTTTAAGGCTCCATTATTCGGAATTAATAAGTTCGCATTTAAATAATTGGGGTCTGTATTTACAGAGTTCAAATCAAAACCAGTAGAATCTCTCCAAGCTTGTAGGGTTGGGAAATCGAAGGCTGGATTATTTACTCTAATTAAGGGATTAGAGGTATTGCTTAACCAGAAAGCATTGTTGTTAGAATTCATTGAATCCAATACAAATCTACCAGTTACCCATAATGCCCTATATTGAGCTGGCATATTTCCGTAAACAGCAACTGAATTGTTATATAGACCAACATTGCTAAAAGCTGGCGTAGTTGCACTACCACCTGTAATATTTATAGCGCCCTGAAAGGTAGAGGTTGTTGTTCCGGTAGCTGAATAAATTAAATTGATAGAGTTGTTAGCGATTTCTACTGCATCTCTATTATTTGGTGGGTTTGCTGTTAAAGAAACCGAACCTGAAATATTTATTCCTTTGGGAGTGGTACTTCTAAATAAACCACTAATCTCGTTGTTTGTAATGAAGTTAGGGCTGGTTACCTCTCCATCTGCATTAAAAATATTGATACCATTTGCTCCTAAATTACCACGAATACTATTGGCATTAATTGTTGAATTCATTATGCCAGATAAATTTATACCATTACCAAAATTGCTTGCAAAAGTTGGATTGTTAATAACGTTGTTTGAAAGCGTTAAGAAGTCTTGGTTGGTAATGTTGATACCATTATTAGAGGTACTATCTATTACGTTGTTGGTAATGGTTGAACCAAAGTTGTAGGTTGGATTGGTCACAGTTCTTAACCTACCAATTCCATCAATACCATAGTACCCACCTCTAATGGTGTTGCCAGAGATCGTAATACCATCAACAGCAGTAAAACCAACATTTCGGGAATTGAAGTTAGTATTATTGGTGCTACTATCTAATAAAACACAGTTTATTAAGGAGCTAAAATCACATCCATTATCGAACAATACAACATAGTTATTTACAAATTGAGTTGCACCTGTTTTAACAATGGTTAAGTTACTCAAGGTTACATTCGGAATGTTCGCAAAACGGATAACATGTGAGTTTGGAGCAGCTGTTGCTGGTCTTCTAATCACTACATCCGAAGCTAAACCCGTAATTGAAGTATACGTTAAAGGTGTTTGTGCACTTGCACCAGGTATTCCGTTTAAATTTATCGTGTCATTGTAAACCCCTGGAAAAATATTAAAGGTAACTGGACCAGAAATTCCACCGCAAGTCATTGCCGCAACTGAAGCACTAATGGTTGGGAAATCGGCTGTTGCCCCACCTACGGTGTAAGTGCCTCCTGGTAATGCAATACAGCGTGTTACGGTTATTGTATCGTTATTACTATTGTTATCTGGGCCTGCACCATTGGCGTTAGTTACCCAAACTTTTAAGGTAAAAGTACCTGTTAAAGGTACAGTTGCTAAAGAACCAAAAGTATGTACTGATAAATTACCAGTCGAAATATTTCCAGACCACGTTTCTGTAACTGGGGGGTTATTATCTACTTGATAACCAACAGTTGCGGTTGTAATATTATTAGTGGCATAATTGCCAATATTAAACGCAACTGAAACTTGCGATCCACCAGCAATAGGTGCTGCGGGACTTGTAACATTTACCGCTCCAGCATCTGTACCAACTGGTGCAATTACGTTAATTGTATAATCTTCCGTTTCACCATATGAGTAAGTACCACAACCTGTTGTAATTTGAGTTGAGGTAGCCAAGCTGGTTTCCATACCAACAATACGCATACGCTTGTTGCCTGGTAATGTTCCTGCTGGAACTGTAAAAGTTGCGTCAAAACCTTGTTGAATAATTGTTGCAACAGTTGGCCCTAATGTCAAAACGAGTTCGCCTGGATCGGTAAAATCTAAGTCGTTGTTCCAATCGACTAAAACACCTGCGATTCTAGTATATTCATTACCACATGAACCAAACACTACTCTAATGGGTGTTGGTACCCCAATCAGTACTGGTATTGCAGGTGCAGTAGAATTATCTGTGTATGTTTCACAGATGGAGCCAGCGCTTCCAAAAGCAGTAGTGCCAATTACAACACTATCTATCTTAGAATCTGCGGTTAAGGTAGCATTCGATGGACAATACTGTGCATTTGCATTAGAAAAGGGCAAAAGAAGCAGTAAAAATCCAAATGCTTTGATAAAAATAAAAGCTTTTCTCATAATTTAATGTTAACAAGATGCTAAGTTATAGAAAATCTATTCTTTCTCGAAAAATTTCTTTTGAAAATTAAAATAAATTTTATTTTTAGAAATCAACCAGTTAAGCCAATTTTCTCTGTTGGTAAGGTAGTTTTAGGAAAAAGTTTTATTTTATTACCTTCGTTAACTTTTTATAAACGAAATTAAATCATGTTAAACGGTTGTGTCTTTCAGATTTTGATTCAACTGAGTTATTCAAAAAGAGAATTTGTTGTATTTTAACTTAAAGCCTGTAAACTTTTGAATAATACTAGTGTTTTTAAATAATTGAAAAATGTAGCAATAATTGGTTCTGGTTTGGGCAGCTTGACTACTGCAGCTTTGCTGGCAAAAAATGGCAATAAGGTAACCATTTACGAGCAAAATTGGATGCCAGGGGGCTGCACTGGAACCTATTGGCGTAAAGGATTTTGGTTTGAAAGCGGTGCAACCACTTTAGTTGGTTTGAGTGATGGAATGCCTTTACACCATTTGCTTGAACAATTAGATCTAAAGATTCCAGCAACACAACTTCAACTGCCTATGCAAGTTTTTCTACCGAATGGTGCGCTTATAAATCGACATCAAATTCTCGAGGACTGGATTCTAGAAGCCGAGCGTATTTTTGGTAAACAAGGTCAAGCAGCATTCTGGCGAACTTGTTACAAAATCTCTCAATTAGTTTGGGATACTTCATTGAAGCAGCAAAGCTTTCCGCCACAAAATTTTTCAGACCTTCTCGGAATGATTCAAAGATTTAGATTACCTCAGGTGAAGGCACTTCCTTATGCTTTTATAAGCACTTACCAACTGCTCAAGAAATTTAATCTACATAACAACCCTAATTTTCTCGCTTTTGTTGAGGAACAATTGGTGATTACCGCTCAAAACACTGCAAAAGAAGTAAACGCTCTTTTCGGTGCTACTGCGCTTTGTTACACTAACTACCCAAATTATTATTTAGAAGGTGGAATGCAAACGCTTATTAACACCCTTGTAAACTATATTTTAGGTAATGGTGGAGCTATACATTATAGAACATCGGTTACCCAAGTAAAACTCAATCCTAATCGTGTTGAAATTTCCTCTAAGCTTAGCTCAGAAAATTTCGATGCGGTGGTTTCTGGAATTCCGCTTAACAATTTGGTTGAATTGCTTCCAACAAATTTGAGCAGAAGGCTTTCTGGCAAGCTTCTGAAATCAGATAAGCTAACTGGTGCTTTTTCAATGGGTATCGGTTTAAAACGTAAGCCCAAAAAAGTGGCGTTGCACAATCAGATTATCTTAGAAAATCCTATTCCAGGCCTTAAATCGAAAAGCATTTTTGTGAGCTTTCACCCAGATTCAGATTTCACCCGTACTGATAATGCTGCCCACGCCTGTTTAAACGTAAGCACCCACGTTTTCGATCCCGCACAAAACATCATCCACCAAAAAAAAGAAATAGAAAACTCCATTCTGGATCTTTTGGTAAGTAAAGGGTATTTTGCTTTAGATGATGTTTTGTACTACCACTCCACCACCCCAGGCGGCTGGGAAAAATGGACTGCCAGAAAATTCGGGTTCGTGGGTGGATATCCACAATATATGGCTACCAAACCTTGGCAAATGATGGGCGCAAGACTGATGAAACGCAAAATTTATTTAGTAGGCGATTCCGTTTATCCAGGCCAGGGTATTCCTGGGGTCGTATTAAGTGGCCTAATTGCCTTCAATAAAATGCGGAAAGATTTCACTTAAGCACCCTAAACTGTCTTAATTTTTAGACAATTTAAAAGAAAACCTTTACTTTAACACAACTTTGCAGATTTACAGGCAATTACAGTACTTTTTGTCTGTTTTATCCACAACGGAATTATTTAATTCAATTTTTTAGTATAATTGAAAATCAATAGAAAATTTGTGTTTAAAGAGCCAGAGGTAATTTTAGTAGATTCTGAAGACCAAGAAATTGGAATTATGAGCAAGCAAGCCGCACATGTAAGCGGTAATTTGCACAGAGCATTCTCGGTTTTTCTTTTTAATGATGACGAAGATTGGTTATTACAAAAACGAGCAGCTACAAAATATCACTCTGCTGGTTTAATTACCAATACCTGTTGTAGCCATCCAAATCCTGGAGAATCAAATTACGAAGCTGCCTCTAGAAGATTAAAGGAAGAAATGGGCATTGAAACCGAGCTTTTTTATGCAGGTAATTTCCTTTACCGAGCAGAATTAGACAATGGTTTAATTGAACATGAACTAGATCATCTATTTGTAGGATCTTTCTCTGGTTCTCCAAATCCTAATCCTGAAGAAGTAGAAAGCTTTCTTTGGATGGAAGAATCTGCGCTCAGAACTGCCATAAATCAAAACCCAGAGCAATACACTTATTGGTTCAAACTTATTTTCGAAAGAATAGCGCTTTACCGTAAAACCCAAAAAAAACAAACGCATTGAATTTACAACGAATTATCCTCCTTTTGTTAGCTGTAAGCCTTTTTACCTGTTCCAAAAATGGAAAAGAAAAAGACAGCAAATCCGCAATTAAAGAAAAAGCAGAAATTCGAGACAGTTTGCTGGGAGTTGATGTAACTAATCTTAGAATAGACACCATAACGGTTGCAAGAAATCAAACCTTCGGAGCTATTCTTCAACTTTATGGACATGGAAACGAGGTGGTTGAAATTCTTAGGCAAGCCAATCTTGATGGATTTTCGCCAAGAAATATAAGGCAAGGGGCAAATTTTTATGCTGTTGTAGATACTTCCACAAACAAAATACATTACCTATTTTATTTACAGAGTGTAATCAATTACCTCAAAATCGATTTTACTGGGCCACAACCTGTGGCCGATTTAATTACTCGCCCAAACGAATATGTGGTTCAAACAAAGGGAGCATACATTGTAGGTTCTTTATATCAAACCTTAAGCGATATTGGTGCTCCCACTGAAATTGCTGTAAAAATGGCATCCGTTTACGATTGGACCATAGATTTCTTTGCCATAAAACAAGGCGACTATTTTAAAGTAGTTTACGAAGAATTATTGGTTGAGGGCGAGCCAAAAGGTTTAGGAAAAATTCTCGCTGTACATTTTTACCATAAGGATAAAGATTTTTTCGGCTACCTTTTCGAACATAATAAAAAGGAATTTTATTATGATGAAAAAGGCGAAAGCTTAAGAAAACCATTCTTAAAAGCTCCTCTAAATTTCAGCAGAATTAGTTCTAAATACACCAAGAAAAGGTATCACCCAGTTCAGAAAAGGTTTAAACCCCATTTAGGTGTAGATTATGCAGCACCAACTGGAACTCCAATTAGAAGTATTGGCAACGGAACGGTTGAATATGCAGGTTACAAAGGTTTTAATGGCAACTTTATTAAAATTGCACACAACAAAAAACAAGCTTCGGGTTATTTACACTTGAGCAAAATAGCAAAAGGCGTAAAAAGAGGTGCTAAAGTGGCTCAAGGCCAGATAATAGGATATGTTGGGAGCACAGGTCTATCAACTGGACCGCATCTTTGCTTTAGATTCTGGCAAAATGGCGAACAAATTAATCCACTAAAATTACCTGGTCAGCCGTCTATTCCGCTTCCAAAAGATAAAATTGCAGATTTTAATAAAGAAAAAGACAAGTACGAGCCGCTGTTGAAGGGTCTCAATTTAGAACAGGCTACCCTAGCAGATGCTTCTTAGTTTAGCGGATTTCAAGCCTGCTAGCTCCTTGCTTTTCCAGTTAATTTCTTAAATTACCATGTTGATGTTAAGGTAGTTTGTTAAACCAAAAAGGCATTACTCGATAATGAGTTATATCTTTGCAGAATGCCAACAGGTGCCAAACGCAATATCAGAAGTCTTTCTTTAGAGGAGCTAATTACCTTAATGGCAGAAATGGGAGAGAAATCTTTCCGTGCAAAACAAGTTTACGAATGGATTTGGAAAAAGTCTGCGCTATCATTCGACGAAATGACCAACCTTTCGCTTGCTACTAGAAGTTTGCTTAAAGAAAACTTTGTTTTTAATGCCGTTTCTCCCCATCATATACAAATAAGTAAAGACAAAACCATTAAGAACCGATTTGTTCTGCACGATGGAAACTTTATTGAAGGCGTTCTAATTCCAACTTCAAAACGTATGACGGCCTGCGTATCCTCGCAAGTAGGTTGTAGTTTGAGTTGTAAATTTTGTGCAACTGGTTATTTGGAAAGAGAACGTAACTTAAATCCAGATGAAATCTACGATCAGGTAGTTTTAATTGCCAATCAGGCGAAAGAAAATTACGGCATTCCGTTATCGCACATTGTTTTTATGGGGATGGGAGAACCTTTACTTAATTACAAAAACGTTTTAGAAGCGATCGAAAAAATTACCAAACCAGATGGTTTAGGCATGTCGCCAAGAAGAATTACTGTTTCTACGGCCGGTGTTGCCAAGATGATAAAAAAGTTGGCCGACGATGATGTGAAATTTAATCTTGCATTGTCTTTACACGCAGCCAATGATACCAAGCGTAACCAGATTATGAACATCAACGAGACTAATAATCTGGAAGTTTTGGCAGAAAGTCTCAGGTATTTTTATGGTAAAACTGGCACAAGAATAACTTTCGAATACATTGTTTTTCAGAATTTTAACGATGAACTTTCAGATGCTCGTGAACTTGCAGAATTTTGTAAAAACGTTCCCTGCAAAGTTAACCTCATAGAATATAACCCAATAGACAATGCCAGTTTCAGAAATGCCGATGCAGACAAAATAGAACGTTTCGCCGCATTTTTAGAATCGAAAAACTTGGTGGTAAACATAAGAAGGTCTAGAGGCAAAGACATCGATGCTGCATGTGGCCAACTGGCAAATAAAGGCGAAGAATCAATTCAATAAACAAATCTTAATAAAATTTACATGGACGCACATTTTAACCCGTGGCACGGGGTAAACCTCGCCACAGACAGGGGAGACGTAATAAATGGGATAATAGAAATTCCAAAAGGCAATAGAGCAAAATATGAGTTAGACAAACACAGTGGAATGTTAATTCTCGATCGTGTTTTGTATTCTAGCGTTTATTATCCAGCAAATTATGGGTTTATTCCACAAACCCTTGGAGAAGACCACGATCCTTTAGACATTTTAGTACTTTCTCAGATCGATATCCAACCGCTTTGTATTGTTCCTGCAAAGATTATCGGTGTAATGCGCATGTTGGATAATGGCGAAGCCGACGATAAGCTAATAGCCGTTGCATTTGGCGATCCGAGTGTAAACCATTACAACGATATTTCAGAATTGCCACCGCATTTTGTATCTGAACTAAAAAGCTTTTTCGAAGATTATAAAAAGTTGGAACGTAAAGAAGTAATTGTTGAGGAGTTTCAAAACAAAGAAATTGCATTGCAAATTCTTCAGAATTGTATCGATTTGTACAACAAAAAATTTCGGCTGCCTGTAGCCCTACCCAAAAAATAGTTAACAGTTAATTATATGACACAGATTGCAAAAAATGGTGATACCGTTTTGGTACATTACACCGGAACGCTTACCGCAGATGGGACCCAGTTCGATTCTTCCAGAGATAGAGAACCGCTTCAATTTACCCTTGGCGAAAACATGGTAATTCCAGGTTTCGACAAAGCAGTACTCGATTTACCATTGGGTGGAAAAACCAAAGTAGATATTCCTTTTATGGAGGCATACGGCCCAGTAATTGAAGAAATGATTGTTAATGTTGAGCGTTCTGGACTTCCAGAAGGTATGGAACCAGAAATAGGCATGGAGCTTCAACTAAGAGACGAAAACGGTCAAGGAATTCCAGTTGTAATTACCGAAGTAGACGAAACTACCATAACCTTAGATGCAAACCACCATCTAGCAGGTAAAGATTTAACTTTCGAAATTGAACTGGTAACCATATTATAATGGTGACAAATAAATTTTTAGAGGTTAAAACGAACCTTAAACAGGCATTTACATATCCTGCTTACAAAGAGTTGTCGGAACAATTGCTTGAAAAAGGTATGGTTACAGGGCCAAATCAAACAGAAGAGTTGTTAGCGTATGGAAAGCTTAATGCACAGAGATCAAGTAGAATAGAAAAGCACTCACAGCTTGAAGAAGCAACTATTGAAGCAATTAAGAAAGTTTCAAGAAAAATGCTGTGGTTGGTAATTTCAGAATCTTGGTGTGGAGATGCTGCTCAAAATCTGCCAGTTATCTATAAAATGGCACAAATAAAACCAGAACTTATCGATTTAAAAATTATACTTAGAGACGAACATTTGGAAATTATGGATCGCTATTTAACCAATGGCACAAGGTCTATCCCTAAATTAATTTGTTTCGATGCTGAATCTGGAGAAGAATTGTTTATATGGGGACCAAGACCACAAATTGGGC
>DAIRTB010000055.1:0-9491 GCA_036804105.1 Bacteroidota bacterium
CGAAGGATTGCAAAACATGCATATTGCAAAACGCATTGCAGATAACACAAGCGATTCTTTAAGTTTTACAATAAATGCATATACACCAAATAGTGGTGCACAGAATGACGGCATTTATTTTATTGGCTACGCAAACAATGCAGACAACGTTAGTGCAACAGTAGTTAGCCCTTCTGGGCAAAGATATACTGCATTAGCGGGAGGTTTTATTGGGCTTGCAACAACAGAAGGAGCAGTAATTATTGATAATTATATTGATCCTGATAACTCAGATAGGGCATTTGTAATTCAGGTTTTTGATTTTGATGCATCAAGTCCTCCAGTTACCGGCACATGGAAAATAGTTTTTGCAAATGTAGCAGGAGGTAGCGGTACGCTTGATATTCATTTATGGAGGTATTCTTTTTCAATTGCCAACACCCTAAATGGAGGTAACCCAGATTTTTGTATAGCACAACCTGCAAATTCAGATGATGCTATTTCTGTAGGTGCATATACACAGAATAAATTTTATACTCGGCATGATGGATCTGTACTTTTACATTCCGACATTTTAATGAATAGAGCTTCTTTTTCCAGCTTCGGCCCAAATAGAGATTCCACCATACTACCTACTATTTTTGGTCCAGGCCAATTTACTTTTAGTGCCGAAATGAGCGGTATTGGGAATAATAATGGAACCCTTGCAGGTTCAAATTCTCAACATAGAAGCATGTCTGGTACTAGTATGAGTAGCCCAGCATTGTCTGGCTTAATTGCTTTATTGTTAGAACAAGACCCAACCTTAACCACAAATGAGGCAAAAGACTTACTAAAAAATAATGCAAACACTTATCCATTTATGGGAGCTTTACCCAATGCCAATTATGGTTGGGGGTATGTAAATGGCTTCGAGTCTATGGCGGATTTAATAAATCCCATGGCAACAAATAATGAACACAAAACACATATTGCAGCAGATTTATCTCAAACCGCTGGCACACAGTTTAAACCGCTAAATGGTGCTTTTGCAGTTCAATTTACGGCAACCGCTAACGGCACATTAAATGGATTTCTAATACACACAGGGGCTGGCGCTCTAAATCTTACAGATAGTGTTAATTTTAAACTTTTCACTTCTGTTTCAGGGCTTCCAGGTACTCAGGTTGGTAATACCATTACCATTGCTCCAGAGAAGTTCGCTTTCTCTAGCCAAACTTTGATTACCCTAAGAACCAACAGCTATTTAAGAACTGGAGGTGTGCCGTACAACTCTGAAGTAATTATTGAGCGGGAAGACCCAAATGCTAGGGTTCAGAATTTTGCTATAAACTCTGGTTCATCGTATTTCTTGGTTATAGAACCAAGGGTGGGAACTGATGACTTCTCTCTTTACAGAGATAATGCGAACTCTGGAGGCTCTTTAATTTATTCTGGAGGAAGCTGGACTGCTGCCTCGGGAGATTTGTATTTCTTTGCTAACACCGCATCATCAGATTTTGCGCCTTTGCCTGTAACCAATTTTAACTTCATGGCTAAAAAAGTAGATCAAAATGCTCTTTTATCATGGCAAGTTGCTGGCGTTGAGTCGCTTGAGGAACTGATTCTAGAGTACAAAGGAAATTTCGATCCAGAATTTACAACCCTGGAGAAATATTCGGGGAGTGCTGCTTTGCAACAAGGTTTTCTGCATCTAAGGCCTGGCAATGGAGATCATTATTATCGCTTAAAGGCTGTTGAGAAAAGTGTACTTGGCGCAACTTACAGTACCACTAAATTGGTACGTTTCGATGTGGCTTTAAGCATTTATCCAAATCCATCAATCAATGGAATATTGAATGTTGATCTGCCTGCTGATACAAAATACAACATTAAAATTAGCTCATTAGATGGAAAAACGGTTTACCAAACGAGCAGTGTTGGTTCAAGACCATTCCACCTAAATTACCTCCCAACTGGCATTTATTTGGTAGAAATTGGGAACGAATCGTTCAAAAGCCATTATAAGTGGATGTTGAGTAAGTAGGTATATAATGCTCTTAAATAAAAAAGGCCCGATTGGAATTATCCGATCGGGCTTTTTAATTCAATCAGAATCAAACAACGATTAAACCGTCATAATATCTTTTTCTTTCAATTCAAGTACCTTATCTACCTCTGCAATAAACTTATCTGTAAGTAATTGAGCTTTTGCTTCCGCATCTTTGGCCATATCTTCTGGAAGACCGTCTTTTTGCATTTGCTTGAAAGCCTCATTCACATCTCTACGTGCAGAACGAATGGATACTTTCGCATTTTCGCCCTCGTTTTTAGCACGCTTAAATAAATCTCTTCTACGCTCTTCGGTTAATGGTGGAATATTAATGCGAATAATCATACCATCGTTACTTGGGTTTAGGCCCAAATTTGAATTAATAATGGCCCTTTCAATGGCAGAAATCAAATTCCGCTCCCAAGGCTGAATTGAAATAGTTCTTGCATCTGGCGTGTTAATATTGGCTACCTGCGCTATGGGTGTTAGGGCTCCATAATAATCAACTCGAACACCATCCACCATATTTGGTGTTGCTTTTCCAGCTCTCAATTTAGATAATTCTACATGAAGGTGCGAAATTGCTTTTTCCATGCGTTCTTTGGCTTCATCCATATAAAGCGCTACCTCTTCGTTCATTATGGCAAATTTTATTGTGCGAATTTAATTTTTTGATTCTTAAGATGGAAATTATAAAACTATTCCATCAGCTCCTTATTGTTCTGAAACCAATGTGCCAATGGTTTCGCCCATAACCAATTTCAATAAGTTGCCTACTTTGTTTACATCGAAAACAATAATTGGCAGATTATTTTCTTGGCAAAGTGTAAAGGCAGTCATATCCATTACCTTCAGGTTTTTGCTTATGGCATCTTTAAAACTAATGGTCTCAAAACGAGTTGCAGTTGGGTCTTTTTCTGGATCTGCAGTATAAATACCATCTACTCGGGTACCTTTTAAGATTACTTGCGCACCAATCTCAATGGCTCTAAGAGAAGCAGCGGTATCTGTAGTAAAATATGGGTTTCCAGTTCCCGCACCAAAAATTACCACCCTGGTTTTTTCTAGATGTCTGATGGCCCTTCTGCGGATAAACGGCTCTGCAATTTGCTCCATTTTTATGGCAGATTGCAAGCGAGTGGAAATATCGTTCTTTTCTAGAGCAGCTTGTAAGGCCATGGCATTTATCATGGTTGCAAGCATACCCATATAATCGCCACTTGCTCTATCCATTCCGCCTTTTTCAGCTTGAACACCTCTAAATATGTTCCCACCGCCAATTACAATGGCTACTTCGCAACCTATTTCGGTAACTTTCTTTATTTCAGCGGCATAAAGATCGAGAACTTGTTGATCTATTCCAAATTGTTTGCTGCCCATTAGGGCTTCGCCGCTGAGTTTAAGCAGAATGCGCTTGTATTTAAGTTCGTTCATAGCAAAAAGATGGCTTTACAGATAGTTTTAAAGCGATGCAAATTTAAGCATGTTGATTCTAAAGTTACGTTTTTTAATTAGCGCAACTTGATTCCGTTTATTGTAATTAGAGGTTTATGTCTATTTAATCAAAACTTACCATACACCTTTTTTTATTTTAAGAGGAATTAGGCGCTTTGTGTATTTTTATATTTGCTTACAATTACTTAACGAAGAATAGGAGTTTTGCCAAATCATTATGATTTTCAATAATTTAAAAAAATTTAATTTATTTGATCAAATAACTTCGAATTATGAGGGCTAAAAATTTTTATGAAGGTTGCTATAAAAGTAACTAGAATACGTTTTTTGGGGATTAATTTTTAGTAGGATAATGAAAATTACGGTTTAAAATTAAATTGTTAGGCTTTGGTTCATAGAATACTATTTAAAAATTTTTATTAAAAAAATAACTATTGTGATGAATAATTTACTTTTTCTTTTCAGCAGCCCTTTTCTGAGTTCTAATTTTTGTTCTATTTTACTCTAAGAAACTGTTATTACTTTTTGAGTGTTAAGCTTCTTTAGAGCCGTAAAGCATTTTTATCGAATATCTTTGTACGGAATACAATAAATGATTAGCAACCTTAAGCAACAAGAACGAGCGGTTTTGGTGGGTGTAATTACCCAACATCAAACCAAAGAACAAGCTGAAGAATATTTAGAAGAACTTGCATTTTTAGCAGAAACTTCTGGAGCGATTACAGTTGAGCGTTTTTTCCAAAAAATGGAGCACCCAGACCCAAGAACCTATCTCGGAACTGGGAAGTTGAATGATATTGCCTTATACATCGTGCAAAATCAAATTGACCTCGTAATTTTCGACGATGAGCTCTCGCCATCGCAAATAAGAAATATTGAACAAACCATAACCTGCAAAATCTTAGATCGCAGTAATTTAATCTTAGACATTTTTGCAAGCAGAGCCAGAACAGCGCAATCGAAAACTCAAGTTGAACTAGCTCAATGTCAATACCTATTGCCACGCCTAACTAGAATGTGGACTCACTTGAGCAAGCAAAAGGGTGGTATTGGTATGAAAGGTCCTGGTGAAAAGGAAATCGAAACCGATAGAAGGGTGCTTAGAGAACGAATTACCTTATTAAAAGCACGTTTAAGAGAAATTGATAAACAAAGCGAAACCCAACGGAAAAACCGTGGCAAAAGCATTCGAGTTGCACTTGTAGGCTATACCAATGTGGGTAAAAGTACTTTAATGAATGCCATTAGTAAATCTGAAGTATTCGCAGAAAATAAACTCTTTGCAACATTAGACGCCACTGTTAGAAAAGTAGTTTTAGAACAAGTACCATTTTTACTTTCCGATACGGTTGGTTTTATAAGAAAACTACCTCACCATTTGGTAGAATCTTTTAAATCTACCTTAGATGAGGTTAGAGAATCTGATATTCTCCTGCACGTAGTAGATGTTTCCCATGCCGCATTCGAAGATCAAATGCACGTAGTTAACGAAACTTTGAAAGACCTGAAAGCACATGGCAAGCCAACCTTAATTGTATTCAATAAAATTGATAGTATTCCTGCGCATCCTCCAATAAAAGAAGACCACGAAATTTCTGTTTACGAAACCGAAAGTGTAAATCTTGAAAGCTTGCAAAGAAGTTGGGTGGCCAAAGAAAATCCTGCCGTATTTGTATCTGCCTTAGAAAAAGACAATCTCAATCTCTTAAAAGAAACCGTTACGGAGATGGTAAAACAAGTTTGGTTTGAACGTTACCCTTACAATTATAACTTTAATTAAATGAAAAAATTAATTCAATTATCTCTATTATCATTTGTGCTTTTTAATGCATGCGTTTCCCCAAGAGCCTTCGAAGATGTAAAATCTGAACGTGATGCATACAAAGAAGCAAACGATAAAAACAAAACTCGTTTCGACGCTTTAAAGGAAGAAAGCGACAACCGAGCCAAAAGTGTTGAACTTCTTAAAAAGGACACCGCAGAACTTCATGTTCGCCTTAAAAAATATGAGGCATTAAATGCCGAGTTGAACGAAAAACTTGAACAATTAATTACGGCAAATGAGCGTTTAACCACGCTCACCATGGCAGAAAATACTAAGCTTTCTGGTCAGCTAAATGTAACGGAACAAAAACTTAAAGACAAAGAAGAGCAATTGAACAAATTGGCAGATTCACTGGCAATAAGAGAAAGTAGAGCTCAAGCACTTGCAAATAAACTAGCAGATGCATCAAGCAAGCTAGACGAAAAAGATTCTTCCATCAACGCAAAAGAGAAAAATATTGCAGAACTGAAAGCAAGATTAGAGGCACAAGATTCTGCGGTAAATGCCCTTCAAAATACAGTTAGCAAAGCATTAGCGGGTTTCGTCTCAAGTGGATTGGAAGTTACTACCAAAGAAGGCAAAGTTTATGTTTCGCTTTCGGAGCAACTATTGTTTGCATCTGGAAGTACTGCCATAGACAAAAGAGGTAAGGAGGCGCTTAAAAATCTAGCACAAATTCTTAATGCTAACAAAGAAATACGCATCAATGTTGAAGGCCATACTGATAATGTTCCTTACAAAGGAACCGGTCCAATTAAAGACAATTGGGATTTAAGCGTGCTACGAGCAACCACAATAGTTAAAATTCTTACCGACGAAGGTATTGCGCCTGAACGTATTTTGGCATCTGGAAGGGGTCAATATAATCCGGTAAACAATGCCAACACTGCGGAAGCTAGAAAAACCAACCGTAGAACAGAAATTATTCTTTCACCAAACTTAGACGAGCTTTACAAACTAATTGAAAAATAATGCCAGAAACCGCAATTAAAGTAGTTGGGGTAATGTCTGGCACATCGCTAGATGGATTGGACTTGGCTTTATGCAAATTCGAAACCGATAGCAAATCTACCAACTACCAAATAATTGCAGCAAAATGCATTCCTTATTCTGCTCAACAACGCAAGGTTTTAGATTCTTTAATTAACGCTTCTGCACTTGATCTGAGCCAGGAATCTGTAAATCTGGGCATTTTTATTGGCGAATCGATCAATTTATTTCTGGCCGATCACAATGAAGATGCTCAGCTTATTTCATCACATGGGCACACAGTTTTTCACAATCCAGCGGATAGTTTAACCCTTCAAATTGGATCTTTGCCCCACATTGCGGCCATTACCAATTTGCCAGTTGTGGGCGATTTCAGAACCCTAGACATTGCTCTCGGTGGACAAGGCGCACCGCTCGTTCCCATTGGCGATGAAATGCTGTTCTCGCAATACCATGCATGCCTCAACTTAGGTGGAATTGCCAATATATCGGCAGATTATAATGGCAAACGAGTAGCTTACGATATCTGTCCGTTTAACATGATGCTAAATTTTTTTGCACAAAAGCGAGGGTTAGAATTTGACGATTGCGGAAATCTAGCAGCCCAAGGCAAGGTAGATGAGACATCTCTTTTAGCGGTAAACAATTGGGAATTTTATCACAAACCAGGCCCGAAATCTCTAGGTAAAGAATTGGTTATGAACCAGTTTCTCCTTATCGGCAATTTAGAAAAACTCAGTGTTGAAGATGCGCTCGCCACTTTAACCCAACATTTCGCAATGCAAGTTGGCATCGCTGTAAAAAATATTTCTTTTTCGGGTGATGATGTTTCAGTGCTTGTAACTGGTGGTGGTGCTTATAACCAACATTTCATAGAAAAATTAAGGGCGCAATTGCCTGATAATTATAACATTACCATTCCTGACGATACTTTGATTCAATATAAGGAAGCACTAGTTTTTGCTTACCTCGGTTGGTTGCGTTATTATGAAAAAGAGAATGTTTTAAGCAGCGTTACCGGCAGTAAAAAGAATCATGTGGGTGGCGCATTATATCTTAGACCCAACTTATGAGCATACTTGTTACAGGCGCCACCGGATTAGTAGGAAGCCACCTATTGGTAAAACTAGCAGAAACAGACCAACCCATTTTCGCAACGTATCGCAACAAAGCGAAGATTGCAAGTAATCCAGTTTTGAAAAACCTTGCCCCCAATCGCATTACTTGGTTGGAAGGCGATATTACCGATGTACTCTTCCTAGACGATATCCTCAAAAATTCAATTACACAAGTTTACCATACTGCTGCAATGGTGAGTTTTTATCCACCCCACAGAAAAGCCATGTGGCTTGCAAACGAGCAAGGCACCGCACGTTTGGTAAATGCCTGCTTGGAAGCTGGGGTTAAGAAGTTGGTACATGTTAGCTCTATTGCAACTTTGGGTAAACCCGAAAACGAACAAAGACTCATCAACGAAACCGACAATTGGAAAGATTCGCCTGATAACTCAAATTACGCCATTACAAAATTCAGAGCCGAATGCGAGGTTTTTAGAGGCAGCAAAGAAGGCTTAACGGTTGCAGTTGTAAACCCCAGTGTAATTCTTGGCCCAGGCAATTGGAGCGACGGTTCAGCCAGATTAATTAAAACCGTTGCCGATGGACTAAAATACTACACCACAGGTCGCACCGGTTTTGTAGATGTTCGAGATGTTGCCGATGCCATGATTGCCTTAATGAACTCCGAAATATCAGACGAGCGCTTTATTTTAAATGGCCACAACCTCAGCTGGCAACATGTGTTTACCCTACTTGCAAATGCATTGGGGGTTAAAGCTCCGAGTGTTTGTCCGCCACGTTGGCAATCTGAAATAGCTTGGCGTTTTTTAGCTCTTAAAGCCCTTTTTTCTGGCAAAGAACCTTTAATTACCAAAGAAACTACACATAGTGCGTACAAAGAAATAGAATTCGATGGCAGTAAAATCACCCGAGCCATTCCAGGATTTAGTTATCGCAGTTTAGAAGATACCATTTCATATACCACCAGAATGTATCGGTAGAGGCTTATCGCATACGCCCATTAATACGGAAGTGCAAATACGTATTAGAATAGGTTTGGAATCAAATCTGAAAAGAGAAGTCCTTTTAGGAAAAGAATACAAATAACAATTGTGATTACTGCAATGCCAACAAGAATCAAGTTATTTCGCTTTCGTTCGGCTCGGATTTCTTCTTTAATTTTTGCTTTTATGGCCGCCAATTCCTTCGCATCTATGGGTCTTTCTTGGAATCTAACTTGGTAATTCACCTTGTTTTCCAAGTTTGCCTTCAGTTTGCCAAAAGTATTTCCACCTCCAATCATGGAATTATTTGTCTTTAAGCGGGCAATCATATCGAAAACTGATAAACTCATGTGTTATTCTTTTCTTTTTTGCTAGATGGTTGATTTCAAATATACAATGTTTGGGTGGGAAATTGTTGTTGTACATGATGATGCAAAGGGCTTACCCGATTGAAAACCACTTAAAGGGATATTTCACCCCCGTTGGAGCTCCATAATGTAAACCCCACGGTTGGGCTTGCAAATTAATCGTAGGCCAGACCCGAAGGAGCCCCGAAGTGGGTGACATATCTAAGCGAGGGGTGAAGCCCTTCGCTGTAAGGTGAATTATATACTTCGCACCTACACCAATCAATACCGCCACTTATTTGCCAACGCTACCAAGCTAAGCATTACTGGAACCTCTACTAAAACCCCAACAACAGTTACCAAGGCAGCAGGACTTTGCAATCCGAATAGGGCGATAGCAACCGCAACTGCCAGTTCGAAGAAATTGCTTGCACCAATCATAGCTGCTGGTGCACAAATGGCATGTCTCAATTTCAACTTCTTACCTGCAAACCAGGTAATAAAAAAGATGAAGTAGGTTTGAAGGGTTAAGGGAATGGCAATCAATAAAATAATCAAAGGGTTGCTAATCAGATTTGGACCTTGAAATGCAAAAAGTAAAACCAAGGTAAGTAATAATGCGATAATGCTTATTGGCTTCAACTTCGGTAAAAAGGTCTCTTTAAACCAAGCTTCTCCATGCCTTTTAATTAGCAGTTTGTTGGTAATTATACCCGCCACAAGCGGAATCACCACAAAAATAAACATTGATGCGAATAGGGTATCGTATGGAATGGTAATGTCGGTTATCCCTAAAAGCAA
>DAIRTB010000056.1:0-2090 GCA_036804105.1 Bacteroidota bacterium
AAGCAACCTGGTAAGCATAAAGTGAAGGAAACCCTTGTAATTCAATAAGTTGTGGTACAATTTCACCTGCTTCATTTTTACAAACACCAAAATCTAGTGCTAAAAACATGCTGTGCGCATCTTCGTTCGGTACATTTTGATGAGGCGGAACTGCTCTAGAAGTTAAATCCTTAAAATTTGGTTTTTGAATAACCGAAATAATATCATTACAAGCCTCTAGCAACTGATTTTTCAATTCCTTTGGTACAAATAAGGGCGTTTCGGCAACCCTAAAATCTAGCGAATTATTTAAGGGCTCGTCTAGGTTTTTCAGAAATTCTTGGTAAAGTTCTGGAGTAAAGGCCTCATTGTAGGCAACTCTTATTTGTGGAATCATAATTAAGCCTCAATATATTGCAAAACTGCCAGATTTAGAAATTCTGGGATAATGGTTTTATACGTTTTATGAATTTTAGTTGGGTCTTTCAACTGTTCAATCATGTCTTCGTACTTTGCTTCCCCATGTTCTTTAATTATCGCATTCCGTTTATCTATTTGCTCAAAATACATCCGCATACCTATTGCATCGGCTTCAGGATGAAACTGAGTTCCGAAAATCTCTGGTGTAAAACGCATGGCCATAACAGCTCTTTCTAAAAGAATATGTGGCCGATCTTTTTCAAGGCAAATAATTTGCGCTCCAAATTCTGCAATCCGATCATCGTCTGGCTGAATTACCTGATAATCTCTGGAATCTACTGCATAAAATGGCTCGTTGAGATTTGAAAGTAGTGGTTCCGTTAGGCCTTCATCCACCTTATGAACAGGATAAACTCCAAAAGAAGTGCTTTTACGTTTGGTTACAAATCCCAATCCAAAATAGCGAATAAATAATTGGAAAGAATGGCAGATTAAGAAAAGATGCTTCTTATTGTCGTTTTGCTTGTTGTGTGCAATTAAATTGTTTATGAAACTGAAGTAGCGTCGTTCCCATTCAGAGTTTTCAGAATCTAGCGGACTTCCAGGTCCGCCTGTAGAAATGTAGATGTCATAGTCTAGACTTGGCACTTCATTTCGTTGCCTAACATCAAAAATGTCGTAATACATGTAAATTCTAGAATTTACAGCAAACTGACCTAAAATCTCCTTAATACAGCGCATACCCTCGTTGGGTCTGCCTTCATACAAATCTAAAATGGCAATTTTAACGGGCTTCATTTAAGGAAAAGGGATATGTTTAAAAAGATTCTGCAAGTATAAAAAAAATGGCAGGCAAAACCAAGTTACGTGTTTTGCCTACACTCATTGTTTTGCTTATAAACCCTTGTGGGTTTCACTAACTATGAAATCAACCACAGCTTTCAAACTTCCAGTTTTCTCGTAAACTGCAAGCTGTCTATCTGCACCTGTACCATTTTTGATCATGGTGTGTATGTAGTTAATTTCTTCTCTGCTACCTAAATCGTCCACCACATCGTCAATAAATTCTAACAATTCAAGAAGTAGGTCGGTAGTTGGAACTTCAGTTTCTTTACCAAAATCAATTAGTTTATCTGAAATGCCATCTCTAGAAGCACGCCATTTGTTTTCGTTAATCAGATTTCTTCTGTATGTTCTGAAATCTAAATTGCCGCTCATCAACTTGTAGATTTTGGCAACCAAAGCCTGCATAATAGCCGCTAAGCAGATGGTTTCATCTACAGTCAGCACAATATCACACATTCTAAATTCTAATGTGTTGAAATATGGATGCAGACGAATATCCCACCAGATTTTCTTGGCGTTATCGATGCAATTGGTTTTTACAAGCAGATTTACATAATCGTCGTATTCGGCGGCCGATGAAAAGTAATCTGGAATGCCCGTTCTAGGGAATTTTTCAAAAACTTTCGTTCGGTAAGATTTGAAACCTGTATTTCTTCCTTCCCAAAAAGGAGAGTTGGTAGAGAGTGCAAAAATGTGTGGAAGGAAATATCTAGCGGTATTCAAAACATGAATGGCTTTCTCTCGATTGTCGATTCCCACGTGCACGTGCAAGCCAAAAATCAGGTTGCCTCTAGCAACATCTTTCATTTCGCGAACGCTTTGAGCAACTGCACCAATGTCAGTTC
>DAIRTB010000056.1:2100-9397 GCA_036804105.1 Bacteroidota bacterium
AAAAGTTTAATTTTTTACGTAGTAAGATTGAGCTGGTTGTTGATTTCTTTTTGCAGACTATCTCCTTTCCCCCGAGGAGTAACTCGAACAGGTTTTCGCTCACAATTTTCTCGTAACGAGGGTCGTCGGTAATCAACTGATCTTGCCATCTAGAAAATGGATGCGTTCCTGAAGCTGCAATGGTTAAACCTTCTTTTGCAGCAAGTGTGGTAATCATTCTTCTAAGTTTTACCACCTCTTCTCGAGCCTGCTGAATGTTTTCGCAAATGTTGGTGCCAACTTCAACAACAGATTGGTGCATTTCTGCTTTAACCTGTTCTTTCAGCATCAATTTTCCGCCTTCAATAATCTGCGACATTCTGGAGCGCAACTCACCTGTTTCTGGATCAATAATCTGAAACTCTTCTTCTATGCCTAGTGTGAATTTATGCATGGGTTTCCTCCCACCTTTTTTAGTGTGTTGTAAATACTATTATTTGCTTGCCTTTGGCTTAGCCGGAGCTTTAGGCTTTGCTTCAGCCTTTGGAGCAGCTGGAGCTTTAGGTAATTTTGGTTTCGCTGGAGCTTTTGGCGCAGAAGCTCCTGCATTTGGAGTTGCTTCACCTTTAATAGATTTTGGCGCAGCTTCTGGTTTAGGCGCCTTTGTAGTAGTTTCTGCTTTAGGAGCTGGAGCTGCTTTGGTAGCTTTAGGTTTTACAGTGGCAAACTCTTTGGTTGGTGCAGCTTGTTTTTCTGGAGCGGCTTTCATTCCACTAACGCCTTCTCTAATGAAATTTCCCCAAGTTAAGTTATCTTGACCTGGTTTGTGTGCTTGAGCTCTCTCAATTGCCATATTTGCAGCTGCTTCAACCACCCAATCGAAATTCTCTTGACCAACAGAATGTACATCGGCATCTGGAGCTGGGTTGCAGAAATCTATTGCGTAAGGAATACCATCTTTAATGGCAAATTCAACGGTATTAAAATCGTAACCTAGAGCTTGGTTTAATTTGATAACGTAATCTTTAATTTTTACGATTAGTGCATCATTTTCAGCTCTTTTTGGTCCGTCAACTACATAACGCAAATGGTGTGGGTTACGTGGTTCGTAAGGCATAATCAACACATTGGTTCCGCCAATGCAGTAACAACGGTAGTATTCTTCGAATACAATTTCTTCTTGCAACATCATAACCAACTGAGCAGTTTCTCTGTGCTTTTCGAAAAATTCTTCTTTATCGTGAAGTTTATAAACGCTTTTCCAGCCGCCGCCTGCGTGTGGTTTCATGTAAGCGGGGAATTTAATGTGATCGAAAATGAACTCCCAATCTAATGGATATTTCAAGTTTCTGAAAGAAGTGCCGTTTGTATCAGCAGGTAGTTCGAAACTTGGTAATAAAACCGTTTTTGGTACAGGGACGCCAATTTTTACCGCCAATGCATTGTTGAAGAATTTCTCATCGGCACTCCACCAAAAAGGATTATTTATTACTGCTGTTCCAGTTGAAGCAGCGTTTTTCAACATAGCACGGTAAAAAGGAACATCTTGTGAGATTCTGTCTATAATAACTGCGTAATCTGAAACAGCGCCTTGAACTACTTTGTCTATGGAAACTGCTTCTGCAACAATTCCAGGAACATTTTTACTGTTTACACGGTCTATAAACGCCTGTGGAAACGTGTTTTCTTGTCCGAAAAGGATACCGATTTTTTTCATTTTAATCTATTTAAGGTTTATAATAATGACAAATAATGTGGAAACATTTCCCGCCAAGAAGGCCAATCGTGAATGGCTCCGTAGCGTAAATCGAACCAATGTGGTATGTTTTTTCGATTTAATAGTGATGATAAATATTCGTTTGCACCTCTACAAGGATCATGTTCGGGTGTGCCCAATATAATCTTCATTTTCCATAATTCTGGATTAGATGCATCTGGAAGATAATCAGTTGGGTTGTTAAAATAAGCATTATCGTCGTAATAGCCATCCAATTGATCTTTTATATCGTAAGCTGCCGACATGTTGATTAAGTGGCTCACAAATTCGGGATGCTTGAAGGCGAAATTCGTGGCATGATATCCTCCGAAACTACATCCGGCAGTAATAACCTTTTGTTTTCCAGTTTCGTAGAGTGCCCGAGGTACAATTTCTCGCAAAACCATTTTATCGTACTGAATATGGTTTTTTATTCTTAATGCAGGATGAATGCCCCGATTGTACCAACTGAAGCGGTCTATGCTATCTGGACAATAAACTTTTACAATGCCATTGTTGATGAACCAAGCAATTGAATCTATAAGTTTGAAGTCTTTGTTCTCGTAATATCTACCCATTGAAGTGGGGAATAAGATAACAGGCTTACCGGCGTAACCGAAGCTGAGCATTTCAAAATCCATGTTTAGGTGGGGTGAATACCACCTGATGTATTCTTCTTTCAAACTCTTTTTTTATAAAATGCCAATTTATCTAAAATTTCGAATTAAAAACTATTTATTTCACTTTTCTCGATAAAAATTAAAAACCTGCACTGCTTTCAAAATTGGATGCAAATGCACATTTTAGCATTTTTTTATGCAAAAATACAATGCTGAAATTTTATAAATCTAAATTTCTAGGTAAAATAATTGAGTACCAAGAGTTTTCTTGTGGCAAAAATCCAGAAATACTTGTTTTAATGAACGATGGGCAAGATTCTGAACAACTCAATTTAAGTAGGCATTTGAAAAATTTTTCTGAAAGAAATAGGGCATCCTTCACAATTGTGGCATTAAAAGCCCATCATCGCATGCAAGATTATGGTGTAGCCATTTCGGCAGATTATTTAAATAGAGGTGCAAATGCAGGCACATACAGCGAGTTTGTTGTAAACGAATTGATTCCATTTTTAAAGCTAAAACAGCAATTTAAAGCAATCTACTATTTTGGTTTTTCGTTAGGCGGTTTATCTGCATTCGATATGGTTTGGAATAATCCAGATGTTTTCCAGAAAGTAGGCGTTTTCTCAGGTTCTTTTTGGTGGCGCAGCAAAGCCTACGAAGATGGTTGTGTGGATGTTGACCGTATAATGCATCAAAACATTCTCAATTTAGATGTAAAAAATAGAAGCCATCAGCAATATTGGTTGCAAACTGGCACCTTAGACGAAACAGAAGATCGCAACAAAAACGGCATCATAGATTCTATCGACGATACCTTAGACCTTATTTTGGTAATGGAAGCGGCTGGAATTTCGTCTCATCAAATAACCTACTTTGAGGTTGAAAATGGAGAACACAACTTTAAAACTTGGTCCGAAATTTTCCCACAATTTCTTGATTGGTTAATTCCCAATTGAATTTATTAAAATGGATTCAACTCCTTTTTGATATAAGGCCTAATTTATTCTAATCTTCCCAAATTCTCTAGAATAGCTTCAATGCGTTTTTCAGCGTCTGCAAGTTTTTTACGCTCTACTTCAATAACATTGGCTGGCGCTCCATTTACAAATTTCTCGTTAGATAATTTCTTTTCGATTGATTCTTTAAAGCCAGTTTGGTAGGTTAAATCGGCTTTTAGTTTGGCAATGGTTTCTTCAACATTGATTTGCTCTTTTAGGTCAATCCCGAATTTCTCGGTATCAACAGCGAATTGGTTGAATTCTGCCGGAATTTCATCCACAAAAGAAAAGGATGCAAGGTTGAGCATTTTGCTTACAATTCCTGAAAAATGTTTGAAAATGGATTCCTTGCTATTGGTGCAAATATTCAATTGCTCTTTAAATGGGAGATTGTTTTTGGCTCTTATGTTGCGCAACTCGGAAATTAAACCAAGCACTTTTTCAACTTCAATTAAATAAGCTGGGTCGTAGCTACCAGCAATTTGCTGAACGGTGGTTGCCAAAAATTCTCCTGCTCCTCTTGATTTTAACTGCTGCCAAAGCGATTCTGTAATAAATGGCGTTATCGGATGCAACATGCCCAAAAGTTCTTCAAGTAGAGTAGAAGTAGCATCGAAGGTGGCTTGGTCGATGGCTTCTCCATAAGGCGGCTTAATCATTTCCAAATAATTGGAGCAGAAATCGTCCCAAGTGAGTTTGTATAACGCAGTAATTACTTCCGACAATCTGTATTTGCTGTAATCTTGCTCAATTTCGGTTTTCACTTTTGCAATCCGGTATTGCATCCATTTAATTACTACCTCGTTTTGCTCGTTATTTCCAGGTTTAATTTCCCAGCCATTTATTAATCTTCCCGCATTGAAAAGCTTATTCGAGAAATTTCTGCCTTGCTCGCAAAGCGATTCGTCGAATAGCAAATCGCCACCAGCAGGAGAGCTCATTAGCAATCCAAGACGAACGCCATCTGCGCCATATTTCTCGATTAGCATAAGTGGATCTGGAGAATTTCCCAACTGTTTAGACATTTTTCTGCGCAGTTTATCCCGAACCATTCCAGTGAAATACACATCCTTAAACGGAATTGTGTTTTCGAATTCCATGCCCGCCATAATCATTCTAGCAACCCAGAAGAAAATAATATCGTGTCCGGTAACTAAAGTATTGGTTGGGTAATAGTATCTAAAATACACATTTTCAGGATCTTTAAATCCATCGAAAACTGAGATTGGCCATAACCAAGAGCTGAACCAGGTGTCTACCACATCTTCGTCTTGCGTGAGATCGGCTAGAGTTAAATCAACATTTCCAGATTTAAGTTTGGCTAGTTCTAGAGCTTCATCTGCACTTTCTGCAACTACAAAACTGCCATCGGCCAAATAGTAAACCGGTATTTGTTGGCCCCACCAAAGCTGGCGACTAATACACCAATCTTTGATATTCTCTAACCAATAATTGTAGGTGTTCTTGAATTTCTCTGGGTAGAATTTTATTTGCTCATCTTGAACTGGCTTGAGTGCGATTTCGGCCAAATGGCTCATTTTTACAAACCATTGTGGTGAAATTTTCGGTTCGATTACGGCATTTGTACGCTCAGAATGCCCCACCTTGCTCATGTAATCTTCCACTTTTGCAAGACTATTCTCAGCTTCCAAAAGTTTGGCAATTTTCTTTCGGGCTATGAAACGATCTTCGCCAATTAAGATTTGCGCTTTTTCGTTCAGCTTCCCATCATCGTCTAAAATATCAATTATTGGCAGGTTGAATTTCATGCCGATGTTGTAATCATTTTGGTCGTGGGCTGGAGTAATTTTCAAACAACCGGTTCCGAAGTCTATCTCCACATACTCGTCTTCAATAATAGGAATTTCCTTGTTGATGAGTGGAATAAGGACTTTTTTACCTTTCAAATGTTGGTAACGCTCATCGTTCGGATTTACGCAAATTGCAGCATCGGCCATGATGGTTTCTGGACGAACGGTGGCAACGGTTACAAATTCGTCTGAGCCAACTATCTGATATTTAATGTAATACAGCTTGCTGCTAACTTCCTTAAAGTTTACCTCTTCGTCTGAAACGGCGGTTTTACCAACGGGATCCCAGTTTACCATTCTAGCAGCACGGTAAACCAAACCTTTGTTGTACAGATTTACGAAAACCTTGTTTACCGCAGCCGATAAATCGGGTTCCATGGTAAAACGGGTACGATCCCAATCGCAAGAAGCGCCAAGCTTTTTAAGTTGCTCTAGAATAATTCCACCATATTTTTCTTTCCATTCGAAAGCATGTTTTAAGAAAGCTTCTCTACCGATATCTGTCTTTTTTATTCCCTGTTCAGCCAACATGTTTACTACTTTAGTTTCAGTGGCAATTGAAGCGTGATCGGTTCCAGGTACCCAACAAGCGTTTTTGCCTTCCAATCTCGCTTTTCTGATGAGCATATCTTGGATAGTGTTGTTTAACATGTGGCCCATATGCAAAATCCCCGTAACATTTGGTGGCGGAATTACAATGGTGTAAGGTTCTCTATGATCAGGAGTCGATTTGAAACAGTTGTTTTCGAGCCATTGTGCATACCAATGTGCTTCGATTAAATTCGGATCGTATGTTTTAGTAATCATTTGTAAAAATTAAAACCAGCGTTTTTTGTAAAAAAAGAAGGCAGTTATGCTAACTGCAATTACACAAAGACTGATAATTATGTAAACGGCAGAATTGTTTTCTTCAAGTGGGAGATGAACATTCATGCCATAAAAGCTTGTAATTAAGGTTGGTACAGAAAGACAAATGGTAACCAAGGTAAGAAACTTGATCACATTATTCATGTTGTTGTTGATAACCGAAGAGTAGGCATTCATCAATTGAGAAAGTACCTGACGGGTTATATTGGTCATCTCCACAGCCTGTTGATTTTCAATAAGCAAGTCTTCCAAAAGGTCTTCATCGTCTTCGTATTCCTTGAAAATACGCATTCTTTTAAGTCTTTCCATCATGGCTTCGTTGGTTCTTAAGGCGGTGGTATAATAAATCAACACCTTTTCGAAACGAAGTAAAGCCATAATTTCTCGGTTTCGAAGCGAGTTTTCCAACTCATCTTCTAACTGATCTACAATCTTGTTGATGTTTCTCAAATGTAGCAGATACTTGTTTGCCGTTTTAAACATGATTTGCAACAAGAACGTATTGCGTTTTGCGGTGTTGAAACCCTTAATGCGCTCTTTTAGAAACTCTTGGATTACCACATTTTCTTCCTTACAAACGGTTACAATTTGTTTGCCATCAAAAAAAACCAGGAGGGGCATTGTGGTAAATGGCGGATCAAATTCTCTACCTTGGAAATGCGGAATACGCATTACAATTACGGTAAAATCCTCATCTTTTTCCACACGAGATTGCTCATCGGTATCTAGCGAGTCGCCAATGTATTCTTCTAAGTAAGGAATGTTAGCTTCAACCCAAGTCTTATCCTCAGCGGTGGGATTGGTAATATTAATCCAGCAGCCCTCTGTTGGTTCTGTCAACTCAAGCAGCTGCCCTTTATCTGTCCTGAAGATTTGAACCATAGAATTTCTTTAAAGCAGTGCAAAAATAAACTTTATCATGTAAAAAATTTAATTCATTTTGAAATGAAAAAAAATGCTTGAAAATGCCCTTGTTGAAACTGAAGTAAAACAAAATAGAGAATCTGCTGTATCTTCACATTATGCAAAATCGTTTCGATTTTATAATTGTTGGCGCAGGTGCAGCAGGTTTGAGTTTGGCACATCAACTGATTGAAAAGAATCTAATTGGTGATAATGGATTGCTCATAATAGAACCGAACGATAAAAAAGAAAATGATAGAACTTGGTGCTATTGGTCGGTCAAGAATCATGCTTTCAGCTACTTAGAAGCGCACATTTGGGATCAAGTTTCCATAAGATCTGAGGGAGAAAATCTGGTTT
>DAIRTB010000057.1:0-9146 GCA_036804105.1 Bacteroidota bacterium
ATTGCGTCTAATATTAATGTAATAGGTATTGTTTTCAGAGAGTCTGGTCCTTGTGGTTCACCTTTGCCGAATAGCTGTAAAGAGGGTAAGGATAATTCTGGAAGTGATATCTTCGTAAATATTGCAGGTACAACTGTAACTTCTTCTTTTGCTGGGGTAACAGCTTCGTTTGTTAGTAGTGCTGCAAATGGTCAGAATACCAACTTTAACTTAACTACTTTCCCAAATCCATTCAACCAAACTGCAAACATTGGTTTTAACTTGAAAAATTCAGAAAATGTTAGTGTAATTGTTTACAACGCAATTGGACAACCAGTTAAAGTTTTGAACAATGGTAGAATGAATGCAGGCGCTAACATCCTTACTTGGGATGGTACAAATGGTCAAAATAACGCAGTTGCAAACGGCGTATATTTCGTTAGAATTGTTGCAGGTACTAAATCAGAAACCCGTCAATTGATGTTGGTTAAGTAATTTTTTAATTTAAAGAGTAAAAAAGCCGCATATTCTGCGGCTTTTTTATTGCATTTTTTTACGAGTAGACCTTAAAGACTGCTTAGTAAACATTATAAATTATCATATTTAATAAGAGAGTGCTCTACAAAGTAGAAGCCATTTGTTCATTTACCTTTGGTGCTACATGGTGTTGTGGCGAAATCCCATAGTTTTAGTAATTCAATTCGTAGATTGGTGGCTATAAAGAAACGTTACGATAGCAATTTAATTTGTGCACTTACTTTCAGTGTTAGATAGTCTTGTGGAGTAAAAAGGCAGGTTCGTGGCATTTACTAAGAATTGGCCTTGCAAAACGCCATCTTATCGGTAACCTTTTTTAAATCGGCTTCAATTGCCTTAGTACCAATTTCAATCTGATTTAAAAGTTGATTAATTGTGCTGATAGATTCCTTAATTGCACTCTGTTCTTTTTCAATTTCTATTTTGTAATCAGGATTCTCTTTGGCAATTTTATCTAATACGGTTATTCTTTTAGAAAAATTGTCGCTAACATTTTTGGTGCTATTGTAATTTCTTTTTCGCTCACGTACTATAGATTCTAATGCTTTAGCCTCATCATTATAAATATCATAATAATGCGCATATGCTGCTCTAATTCCTATTCTTTTCAGATTGTCGAACTCAATTGGGTCTGAAGCGTCAATTTGTTTTTCATACCCTAGAGCATAAACTATAAAAACCTTTGAAGAATTTGCTTTCTTACCATCTTCAAAAAACAATAACAAATCGCCAGTTTTATCTACTAATCCCGGAATGGTTGTTGCCAAAGACTCGCACATATCGTTTTTGCAGCTAAGTTTTTTAACCTTGTACTTGGTTTTAAGCTGCCCTACTAATGCTTTTTGCAGATCTCTTTTATCACCCTCAACCTGAATAGAAAAGCCGGTTAGATCTTTCCCTCCTATACTTTTGGTTAGAGTGGCAGTATCTACTGTTTGGCCATTTGCAATAAAACTTAAAACAATTAAGATGTAAGCAATAATAAAATCCTTTTTCATAGGTTTGATGTTGAATTGTAAAAATAAAATTTTTCTTTGAAGATTGACATACATACGCATAATTCGCTTGAATCTTCTAGAAACAAGCGCATATACAACCTCGATTTTCCAGCAGAATTTCTACCATTTGGCTTATCTAGCATAGGATTGCACCCTTATAAAGCACCACTTTTTTCTGATGAATTGATCAGTCAAATCCGAACCCATTTAGTATCTAGATCGTTTTCTGCTATTGGCGAATGTGGTTTAGATGCAAGTATTGATGTCGATTTCGGTTTACAATGCAAAGTATTTGAGGCTCATATTGCTTTATCAGAAGAATTTTCGCTTCCACTTATTATTCATTCCGTAAAAGCAAATGCCGAAATCTTGAAATTTAAAAAATTACATCAACCAAAACAGGCTTGGATAATACATCAGTTTTCTGGTTCTGAACATGAAGCTTTAAATTTTTTAAAGGAATCTAATATTTATCTTTCTTTCGGAAAATTGCTTTACCAATCCTCAGCAAGAGTAAACCAATACTTCGCTAAACTTCCGCTAGATAGAATTTTTCTCGAAACAGATAATTCAAATCTCCGAATAGAAGATGTTTATAAGGAGGCGGCAAAAAGATTAAATCTGCCGATTTCAGATTTAGAAATCAGGCTTGAACAAAATTTCAAGAAAGCATTTAATCAATCTTTAACCGACTAGCAGCCGCATTTCTTGCTGCATTTTATGTGCTTCTTTTGCAGCTGCTTCAGCAAAATCTTCTCCTGAACTAGCATAAAGAATAGATCTTGAAGCATTTACCAATAAGCCAACATCTTGGTTTGCACCAAGTTCATAAACCTCTTTTAAGCTTCCTCCTTGTGCCCCAACCCCGGGAACTAAGAAAAAATTATGTGGGGCTAATTCTCGAGCTCTTTTTATTAAACTGCCTTTTGTAGCACCAATCACAAACATCAAATTTTCTGGAGAACCGTAAGTTTGGCATTTAGTAATCACAGTTTCAAAAAGCGGATTTTCTTTATCTGCTAATTGAAAATCAAAAGCCCCTTCGTTCGATGTTAATGCTAAAACAATTGCCCATTTATCGTCAAAGGTTAGAAATGGTTTTATAGAATCGCCGCCCATGTAAGGTGCAACGGTAATGGAATCAAAATTTAAATTTTCTAAGAAAGTTTGAGCATAAAATTTGCCAGTATTTCCAATATCACCTCGTTTTGCATCAGCGATAGTGAAACAATTCTTGGGAATAAATTTAATGGTTTCTTCAAGCACTTCCCAACCAAGTTTTCCATGTGCTTCGTAAAATGCTAAATTTGGTTTAAAGGCCACAGCGTAAGCCGAAGTTGCTTTAATTATTTCTTTATTGAAAGCCAAGATGCCATCAGCATTTTTTGGTAAATGTTTGGGCAACTTTTCAAGATCTGGGTCAAGTCCTACGCACAAAAATGAATTTTTCTGCCTTATTTGTGCAATAAGCGCCTGTCTATTCATAAATATTTACTGATTGATTGCTTCAACATGAAGAATTTCTGGAACGGCTCTTCTTATAGACTTTTCTATTCCAGCCTTCATGGTCATTGAACTCATCGAACAACTTTCACAAGCACCTATCAATTTTAACTTCACAACCATTTCAGGTGTAATTTCAACTAAAGAAACATCTCCGCCATCGGTTCTTAAAAAAGGGCGGATACTATCGAGTGCCGATTCAACTCGCTCCGTTAAGGTGTGTTCTACCATTTGAATACAAATTTAACTGAAAAAAATTATTTAGACTTAATTTAAGTAACAATGATTTTTTTTTTAGGGATTGATTAACTCAATTCTGCTTGAAATCTTTCGATACTTATTTTCTGAGCAATTGTACTGGCTATGTTTCTGAAAATTTCTTTAATTGGATTTTCTCCTAGCTCCAAATAAATAGGCGTTCCCTTATCTCCACCTTCCGAAACTTGCAGTACAACTGGAATTTGCCCAATAAGATCTACTCCAATTTCATCAGCAAGTTTCTGGCCTCCGCCATCACCAAACAAAAAATATTTTTCTTGTGGATGTAAGGCCGGAGTAAACCAAGACATGTTCTCCACAACCCCAAGTATTGGAACTCCAATCTGCGCCATTTGATACATACCAGCTCCCTTTCGTGCATCGCTTAGTGCCAATTTCTGAGGAGTGGTTACAATAATGGCCATCGATTTTTTTACCAATTGCGCCATAGAAAGGTGAATATCTCCAGTTCCAGGTGGCATATCAACTACCAAATAATCAAGATTATCCCATTTTACATCGGTAATAAATTGGCGTAATGCTGAGCTGATCATTGGCCCTCGCCAAACAACCGATTGTGCTTCATCTATCAACAATCCAATAGACATGGTTTTGATACCATATTTTTCAATTGGAATGATGAGTTGTTTACCATCATGATCTTCCATAAGTGGACGTTGGCCACTTAAACCAAATAAAATCGGCAGCGATGGTCCGTAAATATCTGCGTCTAAAATCCCTACGGATGCACCTAAATCGGATAAGGCTAATGCTAAATTTGCGGCAACTGTGCTTTTTCCTACGCCGCCTTTGCCTGAAGACACTAAAAGTACGTTCTTTATTCCTGGCAAAATTTCCAGTGTATCGGCTCTTAATCCATAAGGTGCCGATGAAAAGGTGATTTCAATTTCTAGATCATCACCAAAAGCATCTTGCAAAGCCATTTTGCAATCGCTCTCCATTTTGTCTTTCATCGGACAAGCAGGTGTGGTTAACACCAATTCGAAGGCTAATTTTCGGCCATTAATCACAATATTTCGAACCATTTTTAGCGAAACTAAATCACGCTTTAGATCTGGCTCTTGAACCGTTGAGAGCACTTTTAAAATTTCGTTTTCTTGAAGCATATTAGTTTGATTTCCCAAGAAGGTAATAAGAACTAGTGGTTAAAAAATCTCTTAAATATGGCGTTTTGGTTATCCAATTGGCTTGTTTCCGAGTTTTCAACCCAAATTTGTATTGATAAATTGGATTGATAAAATAGTGTTTCGAATCCACTTTCTTAAATCCACTCGATTTCACAAGCTCATCAAGCTGGTTAATGCTTACCCTGAAATCATGGATTTCTAATAATTCATCATAAACCTCTTTCGGTTCCTTAAACGTTCTGAGCAATGCACCATAAGCTTTTTTAGGAAGTAAATGAATCCATGGAGTTGTTTTCAACCATTTAGATTGAGAAATTTGTTGATGTCCTCCGAAAGGCATGTTCCAAGGTGGCCATCCAATAAATAATAAGCCATCATCCTTAAGAAAGCTGCGCATTCTCATTAAAGCCTTTTCCTTGTTTGGAATATGTTCAATTACATCCTTTAAAATAATTAGATCGAATCGGTTATTAAATTGCTCGCCAATCGCTGGATTAAAAATATCATCGTAAAAAAGATTCAAATATCCCTTTTTTACCCATTTTTCCATAATCGTTTTGCCTTCTTCAATCTTTACTTTGTTGAGATCGATGCCTGTACACAAAGCCCCAGCTTCAAGAAACGGAACCAAGTTGCCGCCTTCTCCACAACCAAGCTCTAAGATTTGCTTCCCCTCCCAATTTTTTATGTGAGGAGTAATGAATGGCATAATGCTTTCTCGAGCATTTTTTGCGAGAAATTCTAAATAATAAGCAGAATCTGAATGAAAATCGAATGGCATATCAAAGGCGAAGGTAATGAAAACTACTTTTTAGCTAACCATATAAATAACAGCATTCATAAAGAAAGCTACTGTTTTGGCTAATTAAATGTTCCGAAGCGTAGAACGATTAAGTTCAAAATAAAAGCCCATACAATTAAAGAGATAACCATGTATTGAACTGCTACCCGGAGTTGAACACCAAATCTAGCCATTAGAAATCCTGCAACAGGAATAGAAATTATTGGGCTAATTACTGCAATTCCTGGAGCGCCAAATTTTTTCCACATCGAAACATATCTTCTTGATTTCTTGGAGAACAATGGTTTGGGCTTCGCATTGGTTATTTTTCGCCAAAAAATTAAAATTCGCTCACTACCGAACACAAAAACTACACTTCCAAGAATTCCGCCAACAATCATAAATATTACTGATTGCCAGTAAGTTAATTTTAAAGCCAAAGCTAATCCGGGTGCAAAAAGAAACTTTACAGCACTTATAAATACAATTGAGAGAATTTTGCCAATTAATTCGGATTCCATTATTCTGAAACCACATACTATTAAAAGTGGTTCAGCTAAAACCAACTACTCCTTGTTACCAAATGCTAAATCTCCAGCATCTCCTAATCCTGGTACAATGTATGATTTTGCAGTTAATTCAAAATCTATGGCAGCAACCCAAATTTTAGCATTAGGAATCTCTTTTTTAATGAGGTCTAGTCCTTGGTCGCTAGCAATTGCAGAAATAATGTGGATTTCTTTCGGCACTCCAAATTCTAGCAATGATTTATAACTCAAAACCAATGAGGTTCCAGTGGCTATCATTGGGTCTACAAGAATAAGAATTCGATTATCTAAGCTGGGGCAACTTACATAATCTACTCTAACCTCAAAATTATAATCCTTATGGTGTAATCGGTAGGCAGAAATAAATGCACTATCTGCTTTATCAAATAGGTTTAAAAGGCCTTGATGCATTGGTAAAGCCGCTCTTAAAATTGCGGCAATTACAGGTTGGTCTTTCAATTGTGGCACTTCTAGCTCTCCAAGTGGAGTTTGCACCAACTCAAGTTCATAAATCAATTCTTTACTTAATTCATAACCAGCTATTTCAGCAATTCGCTCTAAGTTTTTTCTAAAGCGCATTCTATCTTGCTGAATAACTTTTTCTCTTATTTCAGCAACAAACTGATTAATAATTGAATTGCCTTTTCCTAAATGATTTATCATTAGATTAGTTTTCTGTAAAATTACAAATCAATCAACGCATAAAAAAGTAATTTTTGAGTAATTGATTCTCAGTTTCTCGCAAAGCTTATTTTTTAGGACAATGATTTGTAAACTAGCTTTTTAAGGAATTTTTATAGAGTTTCAGATTTATAAAGTTTTAAAAAGGTTGTAATTAAAATGGTAAATTTTCAAGGTTAGTTTAGGAAGAGTATTTTAGCAACTTTTTTAGATGTGCCAAGTTCGTCAACTGTAAATACAAGATAAACTCCCGTTTGAACTCTGTATCCAGAATAGTGCGTTCCGTCCCATATTGCACTTCCTCCTTGGGCTCGAGTTTGATGTACCAGATTTCCGCTTATGTCCGTAATTTTAACAAAGGCTTTATCAATCAGACCAGAAATAGTTATAGGGCCATTGAAATCTTTGCGTACAGGATTAGGAAAAACTAAGGCATTTTCAGAGGATTCGTTTCCAGCGGTTGAAGTGCCTCTGTAGGAAATTATACCTTTATCTGTTCCGAAAAAGACTTCTCCAGAAACTGGATTTACACTAAGGGATAGTACTGTATTAGAAAGTAGTGGCGAATTTTGTTCTGTAAAATGGGAAATAAGGTTCAAACCATCTTCGGAAACTAAAAACACGCCATTAAGAGTTGCGAACCATTTTCTATTTCCGCCATCAATTCCAATGGCATTTATAACTTCGCTCCCTAATAGGAATTCAACAAATTCTCCCTGTTGTATCTTTATTCGCTGAGCATCAATATTTTGATTGCTAAAAACACCGTCTGGATTATAAAATATTGCTGGTCCACGATCAGTCCCAACCCAAATACTTCCATCAGAACTTTTTGCTAATGATAAAATACTGCTGCTTGGCAGGTTTCCATTGCCTTCTCCCGACCCTAATAATCTAAAGTTCGTATTTTCTTTGTTCATAACCAATAATCCGGAGTTTCTTGTTCTAATCCATTTTTGGTCCAGGTCGTCAATTAAAATATCCAACAACTCATTTGTGAAACCATTTGTTGCAAAGGAAGTCCAGGCTCCATTGGTGCTCAATTTTGACAACGGTTTTGAAGCTCCATAATTTGTAAACCAAGTATTTCCAGCTTTATCAAAATCTATTCCGCCAACCCTTATAAAAGATCCACTAGCACCAATAACATTTTCTAGACTGCTATTATTAGTGTTAAATATGGTGCTAAATTTTTTGTTTACAACTTCCACAACCCCATTGTTCCACATCGTTGCATATGTCTTGTTATTTATCGGATTTTGTTTTGCCACCATAAAGTCATAAGCATTAGTTAACTCTGGTATGTTGGCAGGGGTGTAACTTGTCCAAGTTCCACTCAGGAAATTATGAAACCCACCCCTTGAAAACAAGTTATTAAAAGATACATTGAACCCACCAGATGCTACCCATAATTCCTCACCTGTATGATACATTCGGTTGGCATTCCCACTCAGTGGCCCTTGCGGAAGAAAATTTTCCACACCACTAGTGGCGCTTTTTACTAAACCATATTTATCAGTGGCTATCCAAACATTGTTTTCAGAATCTATCCAAAAATCCCTATTTCCTGATAGACCTGAATTGTCTATTTGATTTATATTTCCCAAAGAATCTACCAGAATCACTTTGAAATCGTTAACGAAAGCCAAAAAGTTTGTGTTTGAACGAACGGTTACTAAATTAATTCCAGGGTTAGTCAGCTGATTTACATTGTTGAATACCCAGTTAAATCCATCACCCTCCATTATTGTATCTCCTGCAACAATATAAAACTGGTTTTTAAAGAATGCAACAGCTCGGGTATTATTAGAATTCCAAGTTGTACTTCTTATCCAGGAGTTAAAATCCGACAAATTGCTTCCAATTAAATTCGCTGTGAAAACACCCCTTTGGGTTGTAGCAACAATTAAATTGTTAGCAACAGATATTTGGAAAACTTCAATTTCGCTTGCATTGGGGCCTATTATATAACTGTTTCTAATTTCCTTTCTTTCCAGATCTACTTGAAGTATCCCAAACCCACAACTCAAATAAGCAAACTTTCCATTAAAAGAAATGTGGTTTATTCGTTTAGACCCTGCACCTATTTTTTCTTTTAAAGCACTCAAATTGGTAAACTTGCCTTGTTCCAACAAATCGATATTCCCATTTTCATAGGCTATCAGCAAAGTACCGTATTCCGAATTATATCGCAATGCCGAAACCGAAACGTCAGATAGGCCATTAACCTTACTATACGTTTCAATTGATTGGTCGGTTCTATCAAATATAAACATCCCCTGTTTTGTGCCTAAAAACACTCTTCCATCGTCTGACCCATCCACAGATGTTGCCTCGCCAAAACTTTGATGAACACGCCAAACTCCAACTGGAATATTTTTTTGTGCCAATCCAACAAGTGGAATACTAAAAATTAATGTTAAAATAAGATCTCTTAAATTCATTTGTGAAATTCAATAAAAAACTGGAGTAAATATTTCAAACCAACCACTAAGTTACTAAAGCTAAAACATTCTAAGACTCCATTTTATTATACACAGGTTTTAATACTTTCCTTAGTGGTCTTTGGTTTTAAGTTAGGTTATTTTGCTAACAAAGAAAATTCCCAAAAACGAATTTATTGATTTAGGGACTTTTTTACTTCTTAGAAAAAAAATCGTAACTAATCAGTAACCTTTAAACTAGCGATAGTAAAAAGAGCTTTGAGTACATT
>DAIRTB010000058.1:0-8242 GCA_036804105.1 Bacteroidota bacterium
TGGTAGTATAATTTTAGAAGCACCCAAAATAAAATTATGTCACAAAAATTACCGTTTTAACGGTATTTTTTTTCATTTAAGGGTAATCTACCTTTAACACAATAAACTTACTCCCCGCTTTAATGCCACGACTTATGTTGTGGCATTTTGGTTTATAAGTTTTCGTATCTAAAAATCGGATCTACTTCTTCAATGCTGTTCATCATAACATCTAAATCTTTTATGATGCCGTTTTCTAATCCATAAACCCAGCCATGTATTTGGAGCGTTCTATCTTCCCAAGCTTTCTGAACAATGGATGTTTTAGATAATTGTTTTACTTGAGCCATTACATTCAGCTCAACCAATCGGTCGCCTCTTTCTTTTTCTGAAAGCGCTATGAGTTCTTCCGCATGGTAACTATAAACCTCCTTAATGCTGAATAACCACTTATTTACCATCCCCATATTCTTGTGGTTCATGGCGGCTAAAACACCTCCACATCCATAGTGGCCGCATACAATTATGTGTTTTACTTTTAGCACTTCTACTGCATATTGCAAAACACTTAGAAAGTTTAAATCGGTAAGTTCAACCACATTGGCAATATTGCGGTGAACAAAAATTTCTCCTGCATTTGTACCAGTAACCTAGTTGGCTGGTACACGGCTATCAGAACAGCCAATCCATAAATATTGAGGATTTTGCCCTTTTGCGAGATCCAGAAAATAGTTTGGGTTTTCTCCTAAACGTTTAGCAACAATTTTTCGGTTGTTTTCCAGTAAATCCTTATACGATTTATCTAGTTCAGCTATTTTTTCAATTTTATTTGGCGACATAATTTTAAGGTTTAATGATGGTTTTGAATTTGTGTTTCAGGAAGATTTTTGGTTATTACTTTTATTCCTCTTCGTACAGATGCTTCCTTAAAGTTGGTAATTATTTCCAGTACATCGTAATCGATATACTTAGATTTGGTAGCGTCAATGGTTAAAACACTATTGTTTGGTACATTTTCTAGCATCTTTTGAATGGATGCCTTATTTAAAAAGCTTACTTCTTCTGCTAATTCAAAATTAATGGTATGTTCGTCGGTATCAGAATCAAGTTTTACACTATAAGAATTTTGGAAGTTTTCTTTTAGGATATAAAAGAGCGCTACTGCAAATCCTACCAAAATCCCTTTCAATAAATCCATTGAAAGTACAGCAATTATGGTTACCACAAAGGGTAAAAATTGGCCCCAACCTAGCTTAAACATGCCTTTGTAAAGTTTTGCACTGGTTAATTTGTATCCTACAAAAAGCAAAATTGCGGCTAAAGAGGCATAGGGAATTTCGTTTAAAAAGGTTGGAAAGGCTAAAACTGCACCGGCTAGTAAAAAGCCATGAAAAATAGCAGAAAGCTTAGATCTACCTCCGGCTTGTACATTGGCAGAAGTTCTTACAATTACTGCTGTAACAGGTAAACCGCCAATTAATCCACTAGTTACATTGCCTATGCCTTGAGCAAATAGTTCTCTATTGGTGGGCGTTATTCTTTTGAATGGATCAATTTTATCGGCAGCTTCAACACTTAAAAGACTTTCTAGGCTGGCAATAAGCGCAATAACAACGGCCATTCCATAAACTTCAATTCTCATGAGGGCAGAAAAATCGGGTAGAATTATCACATCATTTAAATCTTTTGTTTGAACTAATGAAGGTATTTGCACCAAGTGCTCTTCTTGCAATGCCCAACTTGGGTAAAATAGCTCATATACATAATTAATAAGGATTCCAGATAGTACGGCAATTAATGCAAAAGGAAAATATTTAAAAAAAGCAATTTTCTTAATTGCCTTTACTTCGCCCAAAAGTAATAAGGCAAGCGCTACTACAGAGATAAAAATGGCAGGAGCAAGAGGTGCTTGTATTGCTTGCCATACATGTTCGAACATGTTTAAATCGCCACTGGTTATGATGCCCATTTCGTCTATCATGGCAGATTGATCGTAGCCTAAAGCATGAGGTAATTGCTTGATTATGAGTATTAGCCCAATAGAAGCCAACATACCTTTTATAACGCTTGAAGGGAAAAAATAACCAATAACGCCAGCTTTTGCAACACCTAACAAGATTTGGATTACCCCAGCAAGTATTACGGCTACTAAAAATTCATCAAATCCATTTAAGCTAGCAATTCCATTTGCTACAATTATGGTTAAGCCAGCGGCAGGGCCACTTACGCTTATATCTGATTTACTTACAAATCCAACCACAATACCCCCAACAATTCCGGCAATAATACCTGAGAAAAGGGGTGCATTTGAGGCCAAAGCAATTCCCAAACAAAGTGGAAGTGCTACTAAGAAAACCACTAATCCTGCTGGAAGATCGTATCTGGCTTCTTTAAAAAAGTTTTTAAACATGAAAATAGTTTTAATATATAAAGAATTAGAGCCTAAAAAGGCAAACAATTTTTATATCTAAAAATTTGGAGGTGGCACAAGTATACCCCAAGGATACATTAATGCATCAGATATTTGATCTATTGGCGAAAAAGAAATTAGGGTAAAATACAGTCTAAAACCGAGCAAGGTTTCTGGATTTGCTAGATCGTCTCCATCTATTTCACTATTCGATGTTTCAGTATTCTGTGAATGAGGTAAAATGCCTTGAAAGTTTTTAGATTCGCCCAACTTCCAATTTCCTTCGCTAAGGGTTGCTAACTGATTGTCAATTTTTGGTGGGGAGTATGTCTGAGCAGTATTTTCTTTGTGAACAGCGCTTTTTTTAGGTGTTTGGCTACCTAATAATGAAAAAATTGCCACTAAGATTAAAGCAAGTTTTAAACCGAACCGCTTCAATACAGAACTCGATTTTAAGATACTTGCTTTTAACTTACTCATAGAAATTTAAATGTTTATCTCGAAGCGCTTGTCTTGGTTTGCATGTAAAAACCAAAAGTGCTCTGCAATATTTGTGGGATTATATTTTGGGTCTTTAGAAGAAACAAATCCATTTATGGTTACGGTTGCAACATGAATATTATGGGTTCTGAGCAAAATATTAAACGATTGTGCAAGGTTTCTTAAGCCTGCTTTTCCAACAGCTAGGCTTGCGTAACCTGGAATTGGATTTAAAGCTAAACCCCCGCCAGTTAGCAAAATCGTGCCCGTTCTTTTTTCTTTCATAAATGGAACAACCTCTTGAATGCAAGAAACAGCTCCAACTACATTGGTTTTGAAATCGCTAACCCAGGTCTCTTCTGGTAAGGTAAGTGGATCTATATTTTTTCCAGATGCTGGATTATAAACTAATACATGTGGGTTTCCGTAATCTTTCCGAACTTTCTCGAAAGCTGTTTTTACAGCCTGTGGACTGCTTACATCTATGGCGATAATGGCACTTTCAATTCCTTTATTTAATAAAGTTTGTTGCTTAACTGCCAACAATGAACTACTTCTAGACATTAAAATTGGGAAATATCCTGATTTTCCAAATTTCTCGGCTATGGCCATTCCGATGCCTTTTCCAGCACCTACAACTGCAACAATTGGCTTATCTGTAATCACGCTTTCTAACTTTATAGTATTCTTCAAAAGTACGGCAAAAAATACACCTCAATCTTTTTTTATTGTTTGCTTTTTGACGATTAGTTTTCTCTAATACTTATTTTTATAGTTTTTGGCGATGTTTCATCACCCCCAAAATACGGATATAGCATGTAACCAACAGCTTTTGCAGTTGAAACTCCTCTTTCAGCAACATGGTCGTAGATTTTCACATCCGATTTGCTTACATGAAAAACATAATTGCTATCAACCACTTCGATTTTGCAATTTATGGTGTCGCCAATTTCAATTGCACCCAAGTACTCAAAACTTCTAACACTATCTGAATAAGTGTAGGATAGCAGTTGCAATTCGTTGTTAAACCAGCGCCAACCTACCCTTGCACTATGTTGTTGATGGAAGCTTCCGCCATCGGCAAAGCCGTAAAGTTTGTTGATATCAGCTTGATTACTTGGATCTTGCGTGGTATAAATTGCAGATGAATCGAAAACTACATCGAAATCTAAGGTTTTCAGATCAACTGTTTTGTAAGTATTCTTATCTGCATTGTGAGCGCCGGCTGAAATGGTATAAACTACAAACTCAGAATCTTCAATTTTGGGCTCTACTGTTTGCTCATCTTCGCAAGAAAAAACGAGTAAGCTTAGGATTAGAAGTTTATACAAGCTTTTCATGGTTTTTTAGTTGTATTGGACAACAGAAAAACTGCTAACCCCACCTTTAAGATTTAAAAATATTTTATTGGTTGCTTGATCGAAATTTGGTGTTGTAAACCCTCCATCTGTTTTATCAAAGCCATCGAAATCTTTAGATGAAAGCCCAGTTTCTGAGATTATTTGACAACCCACATTTTTAGGAACCTTTATTTTAATGTCGGAAGCGCCTGCATTAACATTTACAGTTGAAACCGGAAGTAATCCGCCCATTTTAATATCAATATCTGTGGCTCCAGCATTTACTTCCAGCTTTTCTATTTTATTTCCAGAAAAATCGAAATCCACATCAGATGCCCCTATACTTAAATCGATTTTCCAAATGGGTTTTGAGCCAAGAAATACATCCACATCGTTTTCAAATTTCATTTTTCCACGAACTTCGTTGCTAGGTCTAAATTCAAAATTCACCCGATCGTCTTCTCTTTGTTGATCGAACATGTAGGTTATTCCATTACTGTTTGTATTGATTTTTATGAGATTATTGTCAGTTGTAGATGCTTTGAAATTTCCCGCACCTAATTTTAAGTTTAAACTTGCATTAGTAATGGAATCATCGTTGTCTTCTTCGAAAGTGAACGATTGGCTTTTTCTATTTCTATCTTCAGAGGTGTTTTCTGATTTGTCGTTATTCCAATTGTAACTCGTACTGCCGTTGTTTGGAGCAATCATAAAATATAAAACTATGGCAATCATGGCAAATCCGGTGAAAAGTGAAACAATATTGCTGTTTTTATTTCCAGAGAATAGTGCTGTGATGCCCCAATAAATTAAAAATAGTGGCCAAAGTTTCCATATTCTGCGGAATTCGATATCAATCATATCTAGGTTTTCCAGAAGAAAAAGTGAGCCTAGAATTACGAGCAAAACGCCCCAAATAATATTACTTGATTTCATTGTTCTTATTAGTTTTAAAGTTGCTTAATAATAGAATACCAACGGCAATTAAGAGAATTGGCCAATATTTGCCAAAATCGAAATCTTCCAGCAAATTGTGCGCTAGAAACAATCCGCCCAAAACCAAGAAGATTACGCCTAGCCAGATGTTAGCATTTTGGTTGGTTGCAACCGGTTTTGCCGTTTCACCTTTGTTGTAATAATATTCTGACTGGTGCTCGTTTATAGTTGGTTCTTCACCTTCGGCAGCGGTAAAACCCTGTGGTTGAGGTTGAGCCTCTGGATTTCCATAAAAAGGTACATTGTAATAAGCAGGTTTTTCTGGAATTACTATCCAACAGATAATGTAAATGATAACTCCCGATCCGCCAAAAATAGCGAGCAGTACAAATGCTAAACGTATAAGTGTTAGATCCATGCCAAAATAATCGGCAAAGGCTGAGGAAACGCCTCCTAGAACACGATTGATTCTAGAGCGCTCCAATTTTTTTTCTTGCATCAGAGTAGTTTTTTGGTTAAAGTTAAGTTAAAATCTAAGCTTTGCAAAAATGTAAAAGCCCAATTGCAAAGATTTTTCATTAAAACCCAGCTTTCTTAATTTTAGTGCCTTATATACCAAAGTGCTACATAAAATACCAGATATTTGGTAGGCTTTCAAAAGTATAAAAGCTAGAAATTAGGGTTAATAATTTCGAATTATGTAAATTTTCAGACTGATTAAAACAAAGATTATGTTAAAATCATTTTCTTTATTATCTTAGAATCTATTTTGTAAAATCCTTTTAAATAGCAGCATATGGCGCTAAAATACTTTCCACTTTCAAAATTCAGTTTCTTTTTTCTAACCCTTCAATTGCTTTTGTTGATTGGGCATCCTCAAGCCCAAACCACAAATTCTAATAATCAGGCCATCGAAACAACTCCATTATTTACGCTTTCTAGTGAGAAATTCGTGAACGAAAATTTAAAATCGGGTACTTTGCTTGATTTAAACCTGTCTCAACTTACACAAATTGTTGAGCGAAAGCCAGGCATCATCCACCTAACAATTCCTTTTAATGGGGGCGATGTAGCATTGGAGTTGGTACAAAAACAAATTGTAAGTTCAGATTTTAGCTTACAGACATCAGCCCCAACAGAAGAAAAATTTAGTTTAGACGATGCTGTTTTCTACCAAGGAAAAATTAAAGGCGACGATGAAAGTCTGGTAGCCCTAAGCTTTTTCAAGGGGTTTATGATGGGAATAATTAGTAGCAAAAAAATGGCTGGCAACCTCAATTTGAGCAAACTGAAAAATGAAGAAGCCAAATATGTGCTCTTTTCTGATGCGGAAGTTCAAATGGAAGTGCCCTTTTCTTGCGATTATATCAATCCCACTGATAAGGCAATTAACACCCAAATTACGGGTAATCCCGAACAAGAATGCCAGCAGCGTGCGGTGAATGTTTTTTTAGAAAGCACTTTCGATATGTATCAACTCAACCAAAATTCTGTGGTTAATACTGCCTTCTATCTTTTGGGCTTGTTTAATTCTGCAAAAGCCATGTATGCTGCCGAGCAAATTGATACCGATGTTTCTGGAATGTTTATTTGGAATACCCAAGATACGTATTCAACAACCTCCTCTTTAGATGCATTGGTTGATTTTAGAACTACAAGAACTGTGTATAATGGTGATATTGCTCATTTAGTAAGCAACACTTTTCCAGGTTTAGGGGGAATTGCTTATTTAGATGTTTTGTGCAACCCTTTATTTAGCTATGCGTACAGTAACATAACGGCAAGCAATGCAACCGTACTTCCATTTCCAATTTATTCTTGGGCCATAGATGTTTTTGTACACGAGATGGGCCATAATTTGGGTACACCACATACGCACGATTGTGTTTGGGATGTTAATGGCGTGCCCGGTTTACCTATTGATGAATGCGGTGGAGTAGCTGGTTTTCCGAGCAGTAGTTGTCCGCCGTCTACTGGAACTCCAGTTTTGCCAGCTTTTAATGCGGGTACAGTGATGAGTTATTGCCATTTAAATGCCACAGGAGTGGGTAAAAACCTAGCTTTGGGTTTTGGCCCTCAGCCAGGCAATTTAATTCGAGATTATACGTACAATGCTACATGTTTAAGCGAAGCCAACAACGAATGTATCAACGCCAAGATTTTAGTTCCTGATTCAATTTGCAATTACAAAACGTTTACTACCAGTTGCGCCACCCAATCGCAACCTGCTAGCAATTGCAACGGACAAAATAACGGCAATGCCGACGATGATGTCTGGTTTAAGTTTGAAGCCGCTGCTGGAATAACATATACCATAAAAGTTTTAAACGGTACAAATTTCGACGGCGTTGTAGATTTAAGGAAAGACAGTTGCAGTACTCCAATTTTAAGCTGCGCAAATGCACTAGGTTCGTCTGGGGTTTTGAATACCATTAACTATACTGCAACAACTAACACTACATTATTTCTAAGGGTTTATCATTATGGTTTAGGTTCTGGCGGCGGAAGTTTCCAGATTTGTGTAGAAAAATCTGCCTCAACAACAGCGCCTTGCAACAACATTATCAATATAAACAGTTGTGGTTCTGGAGTAAGCCAAAATTATATTGCTTCGGGTACGGGAAACTGGTTTACAAGTGCTCAAAATGCTTGTAATGTAACCACCTCAGGAAACGAACGCATCTACAGCTATGTTGCTGAAAGATCTGGCAATTACCGAATTCGGGTGAGCAGTGCAAGTGGCCAAGCTTATTATTTTTACAAAGAAGGAGCATGCAATACGGTTGGTTGGAATTGTATTGGAAATACGAGCAATGCAGATTCCATCGGAAATTTTTACATGGTTGCAGGCACTAAATATTATTTTTTGGTGGATGCCGTTGGTGCCACCACCACAACAAGTCATACTTTTCATTTGGTTTGCCCATGCGTAATTCCTGGCAGGCCAATCCTATTGTTAGGTGCAGATACCGCCTGTATTGGTGCCGCAACCGTTTATTTTACTCCAAGAGATACATTTGCAACAAATTATACCTGGACAGTACCCCTGGGTTGGAGTGGAACCTCTACAACCGATAGTATTATCCTCACCCCATCG
>DAIRTB010000058.1:8252-9110 GCA_036804105.1 Bacteroidota bacterium
AGTGGCACTTTGAGGGTTGTAGCCAATAATGCCTGTGGAATTTCACAATCTAGAGCAAAAACCATAGCCGTGGGTGCAGCAGCTCCAACACCTAGCACCATACAGGGGCCAAGCAATGTTTGTTTAGGAGGGCAGTTTACGTTTTCAGTAAATCCGAATCCAAATATTCTATCTTTTGTATGGAATTTACCAAGCGGGTGGAGTATTGTGTCCAACAACAATAGTCAGATTACCGTTTTGGTAGGAGGTACAACTGGAATAAAAACGCTTTCTGTTGCCGCCAGTTCAGATTGTGGATTAAGTGCGCCAACCACCCGAAACGTAATTGTGGATATTAACACCATTACAGTTGTTCAGAACGGCAATCAGTTGCAAACCCCACAAATAGGAAGTGCGTACCTGTGGATTAACTGTGCAAATAATTTAGCAATTTCAGGTGCTACAAGTTCGATATTTACGCCACCAGCATCCGGAAATTATGCAGTAATTGTTACCAACAATGGTTGTGTAGATACCTCGGCTTGTTTCAATTTTACTTCTACCAATACCAACAACCTAGAACTCTCCAGCGGATTCTCGCTCTTTCCAAATCCATTTTTAGAAGAGAGTAATATCTTTCATCCAGATGCTCCGGTTGGTAATTACACATTAAGAGTGCTAGATGCCCAAGGTAGATTAATTAAAAACATGAGCATAAACCACAGCGGAGGAGCTTTCAATAACTCCATTTCTTTGCAGGGTTTTGCCGATGGCATGTACTTTTCAGAATTATCTATTCAAAACCAAAGCACTAGGATGAAGTTGCTGAAGATTTCTGGGAGGTAGGGATATGACAATCCTTTTTGCTTAGAAAAGCCT
>DAIRTB010000059.1:0-9103 GCA_036804105.1 Bacteroidota bacterium
TGGGTGATAAACGGATCCTATAAATTCGTAGATCTTGTTTTCTTTTGTATTCAGTACAGAATAGGTTATCATAGGCCCTCCCATAAAATCGTTTTCAACTTTCCAAAGTGTTCTAATCCTTAATGCTTCAAACTTTTTGAAATTAATTTTTTCTGTATATGGATCTGCCAGTTTCTCTGTAGTCATGTAGCTGCTATCGCTTGGACCAGTTACATAATACTTCAGGTAGGCATCTCGATAGAAGAGAATTGAATCAGGGGAAAAAGAAGTTTCAGAATAGATTGGTCGTGAAAATGCAAACAAGTTTAAGCTTTTCTCTTTATCATCTCTTGATGCCCAAATAAAATCTTTTTTTACTATTCTTTCTCTGTATGTTTCAGGTAGGAGAAATGAAAGCCCAGCTGTTTTTTCTATTTTTTGCTGGAGATTTTTATTGGCTGGGATCTTCGCAATCCGATCTCTCATGCTATTCGATTCAATTTCGCCCATTAATTCTAACAATGCGGCCTCATTTTCTTGAATTTCAGAAACCAATTGTTTCCGGTTTTCATCAAACATAAAAATTACTGTTTGACCACGTGCCCATACGTCTTTCTCAATTTTATACGGTAGATTTTTTTTGAGAGTTGCGTTAATTATTTCAGCTCCCAGCCTATCTTGAATAAGTTGGCTTACTTGAGATGCTTCGTTAATGGGCGCTATTACAATAATGGTCTTAAATTTTTTTGAGAACGATTTAAAGTTGCTGTATCCTAAGGGAGCAAGACTAAAATAAGGTTCAGTTTGGTTGAAACCCGGAATTTCTTTTACCAAAGCGGTTTTCAAAGCAAAACCAATATCGCCCTGCCAATCATTAGTTTCAGCTAAAACCATTATTTCGCCTTCTTTTCCAAATGCTTCAGGAAGGTTTGAAGATGAAACCACATCTGCCGGGTCGCTGCTACAAGCGGTTAAAAAAAGAAAGCCCCAAACTAGCGGGGCAAATCTTGATATTTTCATAAGTTACGCTTTTGGAATTTTTAGAGACATGCCAACTCTTATGGTGGTATTTTTACTTAGATTATTAGCTTTCAGAATATCGTCCATACTTACGTTGCTGAATTTTTTGCTAATTGAATAAACCGTGTCGCCTGGTTTTACTTTATAAGTTGAAGTAGCACTTGCAGTAACTGTTTTTGTGGTTTGTTCTGAAGCGGTTCCATCTGCATTCCGTTCTGTAGGTTGATAGTTTTCTGGCGTTATTTTCGGCTTATTGGCTGCCATTTGGGTATTTGGAGTTTTAACTTCCTTTTTAATAACCAATTTCTGACCAGCCATTACGGTGTTAGATCTTAATTTATTCCACTGTTTAATTTCAGAAACCGTAACACCATTTTTCTTAGCAATTGCTGATAAATTATCGCCTCTTCGTACCGTGTAAGTTGATTTCTTAGTAGTGTAAGAATTATCTGATTGGGCACTTATTACTTCTCTTACAAATTCTGGTTGTTGATTGTAAACAAAAACACTAGAGCTTTTAATAGAGTCTTGAAGCGACTCAAAAGCTAGAATTTTAGAACTTGGTAAACGAAGCGGGAATGAGCGCATAGCTTGAGGAATCATCTGCTTTTTTAATGATGGATTCATTAAACACAATTCTTCGTAGTCGATGCCTAAATTGTTGGCAATATCTCTAAAATAGATTGGCCCCTTTACCATCAGTGTGTCGGTGTGGTAAGGAATGGTATTAACTGGTACTGGATAAAGATTGTGTTCTGCTGAAAAGTTCATAACATAAGCCACTGCCATATAGGCTGGAACATATGCACGAGTTTCTGCGGGAAGATACGGCATGATAGACCAAAAATCCATTTTTCCACCAGATCTTCTAATTGCCTTATTTACATTTCCTGGCCCACAATTGTAAGCAGCTAGAGCCAAAGACCAATCGCCATAAATATTGTGAAGGTCTTTCAAAAATTTGGCTGCAGCAACTGTAGCTTTATAAGGGTCTCTTCTTTCGTCAAGAAAGTGATCGGCGTTTAAATCGTACATTTTCCCAGTAGCATACATAAACTGCCAAATTCCTGTAGCCCCAACCGGAGAAACTGCATTTGGATTTAAGGCTGATTCTACAATTGCAAGATATTTAACGTTAAGTGGTATATTCTCTTGATCGAAAACCTGCTCGAATATTGGAAAATAAACTTCTGATAAGCCAAGAATGCGTTCTGTATGATTTCGTTTTCTAACTGCATAAACATTTATAAATTGCTTTACATGCTGGTTGAAAACCAATGGAATCCCACTGTTAATATGCGCCATTCTAAAAGCCATTACGGAATCAGGATATACAGGAACCTCGTTAGGATAGAACCCGTATTTATTGAGCTTCTTTGCTTTTATCGCTTTTTTACTTTCATCGAAAAAAGTAAGACCGGTTAGACTGTCAAGTACTCTTAAAACTTGAGTTTCGTCAACGTAAAGATTTTCTTCTTCTTGAGCGGATACCTGTGCAGTTCGAGTAACTAAGGTTACCACGAATAATGCAACAATTAATTTTTTTAATGACATGTTTTCCCTTTATCCGAATGCCAATTTCCACATAATTATTTGATTATCCAAGCCAATAAATCTTAATTGTGATTTTGACTTTAATAAAAGCAATCTAAAATGTTGTAAATCAGCTATTTGTTGTGTAGAGTTCGTCCTATATCAAAAAGTAAATTTTCGTTAAATCTGTTAGATAAAAGTTGCATTCCAATCGGTAGACCTTTTTCATTGTTCCCAACCGGGACACTGATGCCTGGTATACCAGCTATATTAGCCCAAACTGTAAAAATGTCTTCTAAGTACATGGTTACAGGGTCTGCAGATTTTTCTCCAAATTTAAATGCGGTGCTTGGTGTGGTTGGTAATAAGATAGCATCTACCTCTTCAAAAAGTTGGATTGTTTTCTCCTGAATCAGTCTTCTAACTTTCTGTGCTTTACCGTAGTAGGCATCATAATAGCCTTCACTCAAAACAAAAGTGCCCAACATTATTCTGCGCTTAACCTCCTTACCAAATCCTTCAGATCTGCTTTTTTTGTAAGTGCTTTCAAGATCAGTTACTTCTTGGGCTCTTTTACCATAGAGAACACCAGTATATCTAGATAAGTTACTTGATGCCTCTGCTGTAGTAAGTACGTAATAAGTTGGTATTGAATAAGTTATGTAAGGAAAAGAGATTTCTTTTACCTGATGTCCCGATGCTTTTAATTGATCTATACTTTTTAAATAAGCATTAAATACTTCGCTATCAATTCCGTTACCATCAGCCAATTCTTTGAGCACTCCAATGGTTTTAGAAGAATTATTAGGAGAATATGAAGTTATAGGGACTTTCGATGCTGTGCTATCGTAAGCGTCAGATCCAGAAATTGTTTCTAAAATAATTGCGGCATCATCAATAGATTTGGTAATGGGGCCAATTTGATCGAACGAAGAAGCAAATGCGATTGCTCCCCATCTGGAAACACGTCCGTAGGTTGGTTTTAAGCCAACTGTTCCACAGAAAGAAGCAGGCTGACGAATACTACCGCCGGTATCTGTTCCTAAAGTTGCTAAACAGAGATCGGCTGCAACTGCTGCTGCCGACCCACCTGAAGATCCGCCTGGAACATGCTCAATATTTACAGGATTAAGAACTTTACCATAGGCAGATTTCTCATTAGAAGACCCCATAGCGAATTCATCACAATTTAAGCGCCCAATAATTATGCAATCTTCCGCAATAAGTCTTTCTACAACGGTGGCGCTGTAAAGCGAGGTGAAGTTTTCTAAAATTTTAGAGGATGCAGAGAATTTATGCCCTTTGTAAGCAATATTATCTTTTAATCCCAAAACCATACCGGCTAATTTACCAGCAGATTTGGTTTCAATTTTAAGCTGAATTGCTTTTGCTTTTGCTCGAGCCTCTTCGGCAAAAACTTCTAAAAAAATATTTAGATTAGCTTTTTTATCAATATTGCCTAAATAATAATCAATCAAGTTTGGCAGATTAATGTGCCCAAGCTCTAAATCTTCTTGAATGCTTTTTAGGTTGAAATATGTTTTCAAGAGAAATTACTTCTTTTTATCGCCCTCTGCGTCTATTTCAGTTTCAATTTCTTTTCTAATACCTTGGCTAGCATCTTTAAATTCACGTATTCCTTTTCCAAGGCCACGAGCTAACTCAGGCAATTTTTTTCCACCAAACAAAAGAAGAATCACGAAAAAAACAATTAATATTTCGCCAGCAGAAAAGTTGCCTAGAAATAAAAGGATAGCATTAATCATTAAAAGCATTTTAGCCTACAAAATTACAGTATTCTTTTAGGTTATTTAGTAGAAATCTAGAATTTCGACAAATATTTCAGTTACATTTTGCAATTTCACTTACTTTAGCAATTCAAAAACTTGGTTAAATGATACAAGAGGTTGAATTATTGAAATCTGGCAAGGAAAAATCGATTCATCAAATTTACCATGCTCACAGAAATGAATTCTTAGCCTGGGCAGTTTTACATTTCGATTGTACTAGAGACGATGCCAAGCAAATTTATCAAGATGCTTTTATTTCAACTTACGAAAACGCCGTTTCTGGCAAAATAGATAATTTGCAGGCGAGTCTTAAAACCTACATTTTTTCGGTTGGAAGAAATAAGTTATTAGCGTTTTTTAGATCGAAAAAGGTTTTGGCTTTGAATGTTGAATTAGACGAAAACCTAAATTTGGTTGAGGAAGAAGCTTTTCATTTCGACGAGTTGGAGGTTGCTAGACTTAGGTCTGTGCTTCAAAAAATTGGTGATGCCTGTAGAACTTTACTAAACTTTTTTTATTACGATAAAAAAAATATGGAAGAAATCTGCTCCTTATTGGGTTACCAAACATCAAATTCTGCAAAAACACAAAAGTATAAGTGCTTAATGCGCTTAAGAAAATTGTATTTTGAATAATTCTGCCATGCTTAGCGAAAATGATGATATTTTATTGATTCAATACCTTTCCTCGGAACTGTCTGATAATGAAGTTTCTGACTTGGAAACTCGTCTTTTATCTGATCTGGATTTACAAGTTAGACTCAATCAATATCAGCAAATTATCGCTTTTATTAAACTTCAAGGTCGTACCGATTTTAAAGAACAGTTAGACCAATATGATAGAAAAAATTTCAAAGAAAAAAACTCTGGAAATAGCAATTGGAAACTTTGGTCTATTGCAGCCTCGCTTTTAATTTTAGTTGCTGCATATTTCTTTTTCCAACCTAAGCAAATACCAGACAGAGATTATTTTGCTGCATATTATGAAGTTTATCCCAATATGGTAAATCCAACTTTTAGATCTGAAACAACTATAATAACAGATAAAGATTTTAAAGAAATGCTCTCCGCTATAAAACTTTACGAAAATAAAGATTACGATAGTGCGATTACTGTTTTCAACAAACTCCCAACTCAGTTAAAACAAACCGACACAGTTCTTTTTTATCAAGGTCTTAGCCACTTCTATTTGAAGGATTTTTCTGAGGTAACTAAATTACTTGGACAATTAAAAGGAAAAGAATCTCCATTTTTGGAGCCAGCAAACTGGTATTTGGCTATTTCTTATTTAGAATTGAGAGATCGTAAACTAGCCATTGAAAATTTAGAGGCGGTTTCGAATAGCAAGAAATTTGGTAAACGAGCGAATGAGATATTAAAGAGTGTCCAATAAATTTATTAGGATACCTTTCCCAGTAAAATGGTAATAAGCGCATTTTAAATTCTCTTTTTCAATTAAAAGTTGCACCCTATCTTGATTGGTATCTGTAATGATAACCTGCAGGTTCGGTATCTTTTTAATGTATTTAAAAAGATTATTAAGCCTAAGAGCATCTAATTTTTCGAAAATATCGTCTAAAAGCAAAATAGGTGTTATCATTTTTATTTGTTGTAGATAATGCAGTTGAGCAAGCTTGAGTGCAATGAGCATACTTTTTTGTTGCCCTTGCGAAGCGAACTTCTTTACAAGTAAATCATCCAATAAAAATTCTAAATCATCTTTATGAGGACCCGAAGATGTTCTTCCCATTTCCATATCCAAGGTTAGCTCTTTTTTTAGCGAGGTAGCTAGGTTGTTTTCCCAACCTTTTTTATAGACAATTTGAGGTAATTCTGAATGGTTGCTTAGGCTTTTATAGGTTACTGCAACATTTAAATTTAGAAATTTTACAAAAGATTCTCTATGCTTTAAGAGAATATTAGCTGAATTAACTAACTTTTCATCATAAAAAGAGAGAATTTCTACAGATGAATTTCTTCCATTTTGTTTCAACAGCGCATTTCTTCTAAGTAAGAATTGATTGTATTGCTGTAAAGCTTGCAAGTATTCTCCATCTGCTTGGCATAAAAGTGAGTCCATAAATTTTCTACGTTCCTCACTTCCTGCTAGAATTAGATCGTTATCGGTTGGCGCAATCATTACAACTGGAAATTTGCCAACATGAAGCGAAATTCGCTCAAGTAAATTTCCATCATGTCTAATCTGCTTTTTGCCATCCCAAGAAATGTGGATCTGTTTTTCTTGAGCTCCTTTTAAGCCAGCAGTTAAGGTAAAAAAAGGTGCATCTTTCGAAATTACCAATCCATCAGCAGAAGAAAAATAACTTTTTCCGATGCAACAATAATAGATAGCATCAAGCAAGTTTGTTTTTCCCAACCCATTGTTGCCCGTAAATGCAATAAAATGTTGTTTAAATTCTAGATTTGCCTCAGAAATGTTCCGAAAATTCCGGACTTTAATACTTTGAATGAAAACGCTATTGTCTGACAAATTTTTTTTTGGCTATTTTTGACGCCAGTTTAAGCAAGTTAAAAATGGCAAGTACAAAAATAACGAAAGAAACCTACATCAAGTGGTATGAGGATATGGTATTGGTTAGAAAGTTCGAGGAGAAATCTGCCCAACTTTATGGCCAACAAAAAATTAAGGGTTTTTGTCACTTGTATATTGGTCAAGAAGCGGTTATTGCAGGTGCATATTCAGTAATCACCAAAAAAGATAGTGTAATAACAGCTTACAGAGATCATGGTCATGCATTGTTGTCGGGTATCACCCCAAATGCAGTAATGGCAGAATTATATGGAAAAGCCACTGGCTGCTCAAAAGGCAAGGGTGGCTCTATGCACATGTTTTCTAAAGAGCACAATTTCTTTGGCGGACATGGTATTGTAGGCGGCCAAATTCCACTTGGAGCAGGTATTGCTTTTGCTGAACAATACAATGGTACAGATAATGTTTGTATCTGCTATATGGGCGATGGTGCTGTGCGTCAAGGTGCTCTACACGAGACCTTTAACATGGCTATGCTTTGGAAACTTCCCGTAATATTTGTTTGTGAAAACAATTTTTACGCTATGGGAACCTCTGTTGCACGTACTACCAACCTTGCAGATATTTATAAATTAGGCCTTGCTTATGATATGCCATCTAAACAAGTAGACGGAATGAGCTGCGAAGAGGTTCATAAAGAAATGGACATAGCGGTTCAACGTGCTAGAAAAGGAGATGGACCAACTTTTTTAGAGATCAGAACATACCGATTTAAAGGCCACTCAATGTCTGATCCTGCCAAGTACAGAACTAAAGAAGAACTTGAAGAGTACAAAAATCTAGATCCCATTAATCAGGTTCGAGCTACAATACTTAAAAAGAAGTATTTGAGTGAAGCAGAATTAGATGCAATAGACGAAAAAGTGAAGGCAGTTGTGAACGAATCTGTAGAGTTTTCTGAGAATTCTCCTTGGCCAGAAGTATCTGAACTTTTCACAGATGTATATGCTGAACCAAATTACCCTTTTATACTTGATTAAATCTCAAGGAATAATCATATTTTTGCGCAAATTTTTAAATTAAATGGCCACAACAACAAACAAGCCTAATAAAGCCAACGACGATGTTGTTTTCGAACAACTGGAAAACCTTGACGTACAGGGAACACTTCAACAAACAGAAGATTTTTTTAAGAAAAACAAAACCATACTAATTGCAGCCTTCGCAGCTGTAGTAATCGGAATTGGCTCTTACTTATTTATTAACAAATCTTATTTACCAAATAAAGAGCGAGATGCTCAAAGCCAAATGTTTATAGCAGAGCGTTATTTCGAGAACGATTCGCTAGATCTTGCTTTAAATGGAACAGGAAATGCATTGGGTTTTCTTCAGATTATTGATGAATATAAGTGGACAAAAGCCGCCAATCTTTCCAATTATTATGCGGGTTTAATCTACTTGAAAAAAGGAAATTTCGACGAAGCTATAGATTATCTAAATAAATTTTCTGCAGATGATGCCTTGGTTAGCGTTATGGCTTTAGGTGCTTTGGGTGATGCTTATGCTGAAAAAGGTGACTTGAAAGAAGCGCTGAAATATTACAACAAGGCAGCCATGAAGAATGCCAACAAACTTACCTCTCCATACTTTCTGTTAAAGGCGGGTACTATTGCCGAAGAAATGAAAAACTACGACGAAGCGCTTTATGCTTACAATAAAATAAAAGAAGATTTTGCCTCTTCAACTGAAGGTGCGAATATTGACAAATACATTGCTAGAATTGAAAGCAAAAAATAATGGCAACCGCATTACATAACCTTTCTCATTTTGAGTTTGAAGGTTTAAACAATCCCGACCGTATTCGTGTCGGGATTGTTTTTGCTGAATGGAATCCTAAAATTATCGGAGCGCTTACTCAAGGTGCTATTGAAACTTTGAAAAAGTACGGTATTCAAGATAAAAATATTGTACTTCAACCAGTTCCTGGCAGTTTCGAGTTGGTTTTAGGTGCCGATTTAGTAACTCAATACCAAAATGTAGATGCTGTAATCTGCATCGGTTGCTTAATTAAAGGCGATACTCCTCATTTCGAATTCATTAGCGAAGCAGTTTCATCAGGCATTATGCAACTGAACATTAAATACAGTTTGCCGTTTATTTTTGGTGTTCTTACCACTTTAACCGAACAACAAGCATTAGACAGAGCAGGCGGAATTCATGGAAATAAAGGCGCAGAGGCTGCTGTAGCGGCACTAAAAATGATTAAAATAAAAGAGCGCTAATAGTTAGTA
>DAIRTB010000060.1:0-9047 GCA_036804105.1 Bacteroidota bacterium
ACTTCAGTAGTGCATATCTAAAAAGCCCCGAGACATAATTGTTTCGGGGCTTTTTACTAAATACATATCAAATCAGCAAATCAAACATCAATTCTGGGACAATAAGGACGGAAAGGAATTAACGGATGATTGTGAAGCCAGCATTTAAAATCCAGAAAATCATCCAGAATTATCATATCAATGAATCGGGTTGAAACCCAATTCGATTCATGGGTAATGCTCAACTTTTTGTGCTCAATATCAGCACATCAAAACATCAACTAATCAGCAAATCCAAAAAACCTACCAACCTAAGTATTCAATAAATTCAGCCTGAAGATTTGGGTTTACTAAAAAAGCTAGGATTACAGAGATTACCAAACCGATGGTTGCAAAGAGCGCATCTTTACCAATCATTCCGAACACCTTTTTCATAGCATTTTTGGTATCATATTTTCCAGAAAGTGCCATAGCAACTTCTCTTCCACCCAATAAACCAAGAAATACCCAAGTAGTACTCATCGGTATTTTAGAATAGCTTTGGAATATTAAAAGGATAATGGTATAAACTAAGTCGATTACAGATGCACCACGAACGTCTTTTACCTCAGATTTATCGTTTACAATCTTTTGGATTTTATCGCCCCTTAAGTAAAACAAAATACCAAGTCCTAGAAAAATAAAGGAAGCAAAAGCTACAAACTCCCAAACTGATAATGCTCTTGGTAGATAAATGGCAATATTTGCCGCATCTTGCATAATCCAAGATGCCCAAAGCGCACCAGAAATAATCCATTGCAAAACCGTCCATATAGGTTTTGGTTCGCCTTCTGTAAAGCGCTTAATCAGTTTTGCAAAAACAAACCAGATAAATAATGAACCTAAAAAGGCAATACCATAACCAGAAATACTTTTTTGTGCTACGCCAAGAATGCCTGCAGAACTAGTACTAAAGGAACTCAACAATAGAAAAGTAGTGGAAACAGGCATTCTTAAACGAGTAAGAATAAGCAGCACCAATGGCGCAGCTACCTGTAAAAACATAAAAGATTGTGGTGCTGTTTCGAAACCCTTCGAGCTTAAGCGCTGATAACTTACATCACCAGCATAAGTGTACCAAGAATACCAAACCGTAACTAAAAAGATTAACCCAATAAATAGCCAAAGGTGATACCACTTTTGTTTAGCATTTGAAGCTAAAAAGGTACCTATTGTTTGAATACTATCGTTTGCAATTGCTGAATATCCAGCTAATGCAAAACCTATCCACATAGCTATTCTTGGATAGGGATAAAAAACACCGGCAATTATGAAAAGTGTAATGATTAAGTAAAGAAAATTCCGCTCTCTAAATAAAAAAAGGGTAACAATTTTCCATCTTTCAGCTCCAATAAGGTCATCTGTAAACCATTTGGTAACGCTTTTTTTCTGTTCAGCCACAATAGCTTTTTTTAAGTTAGCGGCAAAGTTAATTTTATGATTACAGTGAACACGATTTTTAATATTACCATAGTGTTAACTTTACACGAACAAAAATTACCGATTGAAAAAATTGAAACAACAAAAATCCTCTTTAGTGTTTTAGCACCAAAGAGGATTTATTAAAAATTGAAAACCTCTAATTTCCTTTGTAATATTTCATTGCTGTTGGTAAATACGCTCTGATGTTTTTTATTCTGGTTTCATCACTTGGGTGTGTAGACAACATCTCAGGTGGAGAATTTCCTGGGCCTTTTGCTGCTGCCATTCTTTGCCAAAAACCAACCGCTTCGTCAGGTCTGTAACCAGCAATGGCCATAATTACCAATCCCATTTTATCAGCTTCAGACTCGTGGGCTCTAGAAAACGGTAAAATTACTCCAACATTTGCACCAACTCCATAAGCTGTTCTAAACATATTCTTTGTTTGCTCAGGTTTTTCAGACATAAAAACTTCTAAGGCCATTCCACCAGCTTGTGCAAGCAAACCTTGAGACATTCTTTCATTTCCGTGTCTTGCTACAGCATGAGCAATTTCATGGCTCATCACCACAGCAATTCCATTCTCGTTTTTGGTTATAGGCAAGATGCCAGTGTAAAAAGCCACTTTTCCGCCCGGCATACACCAAGCATTCACTTGCTTATCGTCAATTAAATTAAATTCCCATTTAAAATCTTTTATTCTGCTTTCCAACTTGTTGTCTCTTAAAAATTTTTCTGTGGCTGCGGCCATTTTAGCACCAACATTTTTTATGAGTTGGGCATCTGAATTATTTAGAACCTTACTTGCACTCATAACCTCACTGTAACTTGTAAGGCTTAAGCCGAGCATGGTACTCTCAGGTAGGATGTTTAGTTGCTTTCTGCCAGTAATAGGTACTTTATTACAGGCTATGCTTGTGGCAAAAATAATTGCCAGTAAAAAAATGGTTTTTTTCATGTTTAATAGTTTTATATAATGGTTGCATTTAAGCCTTTATTTAATAGTGCAATACATTTATCTTTCAACTCATCGAAACTACCCGACCCAACTACACATTTGCCAGTAAAATGAACTAAATAGGCGCATTGCTCTGCTTGAAGCGGTTGGTGATTACAAATATCTATTAGGCATTTAATTACATGTTCGAAGGTGTTTACATCATCGTTGTAAAGCAAAAGCTTGGAAACATCAGTAGTAATTTCCAATAGCTCAGCAGTCTCTTCTGTTTTAGTTGAATTTCTGAAATCGCTCATTATTTTTGATTACTTTTTTTGTACAAATATACCTTATTTTCTTCGCCTCGTCTTATCCTTTTTAAATTGTCTCTATGTGTGTAAAGTAAAAGTAACAATTGTAAAACACTAAAAACCAACATTGCTGTTCTGTTTTCACCGTGAAAAACAATTACAATTACACAAAAAGCTAGTGATGCAATTATGGAGCTAAGGCTCACATAACGTGTAATTACTAGAACTAAAATAAAGAAAACACTGCTAATTAAAGCTGCATAAGGATTTATTGAAATTACCATTCCAAAAAGCGTAGCAACTCCTTTACCTCCTCTGAAACCTGCAAAAAGTGGAAATATGTGCCCTAAAACTGCCGCAGTTCCCAGTAAAATTTGGAAAACAACAAATTCTGATCTTGCTGGATTGAGCTCCGTTAAATTTACAAGTTGAGTAGAAAAAAAACCCTTGGCAACATCAACTAATAAAACAGGAATCCCGATTTGCTTACCTAAAACCCTGAATGTATTGGTTGCACCAGCATTCTTACTGCCAAATTCACGAACATCAACTCCTTTAAAAACCTTTCCGAAAACAACAGCACTTGGAAAAGAGCCAATCAAATATGCTAAAATCAAATATAAAAGTAAATTTATGTCCATTAATCAAAAACATCGGGTTCAGGTTCTTCGGTAGAAGGGTCGTAATCGTCGGTAAACCTACGTTTAAGCAATGTGTATGCGCTAGTAGATCCAACATTTACATCATTTCCCTGTCTAACTTTATCTTTCTTAGATTTGCTTGTGATGCTTTTATTCACCTGAGAATTAAAATCCATATTAGAAGAAATTAGATTTGCTAATCCTTTTCTGAAGGATAACATGTAGTAGTCGAGCTTAGGAATCTCAATTAAGAAACTGAATGTTCTAATCTGTTGATATTCTCTAAGTTCCATAATGCCTGGAAGTTGCTTATTTATCACTTCCTCGCCAAAAAGTCCGACTCCAATATTACCAACAGATTTAAAGGAGCGAGAAGCTGAATCCCAATTTAAGACTACATTATTAATCCAAATTAAGGCCTCTAAGTTTGCGTTCGAAGGTAATGCGCCATATAAAACGAATTCATCTCCAATACTCGCCGCATCCTTTTTTGGGAAAATTCTGTGGATCAACATCCTTGCATTTGTTGGATCGGTTACAGACTCCTGTTCTTTGAAACTAATATCGAGCAGCTGATTTGACCAAAGTTTCATAATTGAATTCGGAATGTCTAGATCTAAAGCAGCGGCTGCATTAATTTTTACCGGTAATGTATCTAACAAATTGGTGGCAATAGTTCCTGCCATTGTAAATCCAATTTTATCTTTTGGCATGCCGATATCAATACTTCCAGAACCATATACAATTTGTTTTTTTGTGTCTATAGTAAGCAAATCCTTACTTAAATCGTTACCCAAAACACGAGCAGAATCTCCAATTTGGTATGAAGAAGATTTTGAATCGTACAAAATAGTACCTGTGGTATTGAAAACTACCGAGTCTAAAGCACTAATTTTTCTACCCATTATTAGAGGATACACCGTTCTACTTGTCTTATTGTAGAAAAATCCAGAATACAATTTCAAATTCCCAACTGAAGATTGAAGTAAACTTGGAATAATATATGGTTTCAACGGATCTGAAATCGCCTCAATTCTAAACGGTTCTGGCTTAATGCTATCTGGTAAAAGTGGCAAAATCAAATTGCCTTTCAAAGCAAATGGCTTTTCAGTTGCAGTTAGCAGAATAAGGCCAGAATAACTAAAACCTTCGTTTATCTGAAGTAAAGAATCTGCATTTACACTCGCAGAAGCCACCGTTAAACCAGTATCGTTGGCATAAATGGTATTGAAATAAAGCGGATATTCTGAACCACTCAAGTTTTTGTAGTTATAATATCCATCGGCATTGTATTTCTTTTTACTTATGATGCTAACATTTGTATTAAAAAAGTTATGAAACTGATTTAACGTGTCTGCAACTATTTTTGCCTCCTGCAGTCTATTCAAAACGCCATCTTTTCCTATGGTTACCTGCTCTTTATCAGGTTGAATACTTGCATCGGCAATAACTATTTTTTCAACACCTTCTGTATTAAGTTCATAATTTTTGAAATCATATTTGGCGTGAGTCCCAACAAAATCTAATCCTAGAGATTTGGGATTTGTAATTTGAAAAACATGTGGAGTTGGGAATTTTCCAGGATTACCTATAAAGATTTCGCTCTTGCTAAAGCCCCAAACCAATTCTGGACTTTCTACTTTTACTAGGTTAAACGGCATGGTAATTTTTATTAAATCTGAAGATTCCGATTTAAAAACACCCTTATCGGCATTAAAATCCACATCAGCTTTCATACTATCTGCTTCAAATGCAATTACATTTTCAATTGCCGAAGCCATTTCTAGCTTTACATTACGAGCATTAAATTTTTCATTTTCAAAAACAAAATTGGTTCCCGACAATGAATTTCCATTTATAACTATAAGGCCTTCCTTTGCTTTTAAACCAGTGGGCGAATAATGCAGTTTTCCAGTAAAATTAGATCGGTTTGCAAACATAATTGCTGGATCAATGGTAATTAGAGACATCGAATCTTTAGCAGGATCGAAAAACATATCAACCTGATTTGCAATTACTTCTGGATAATTAACTTGAACACCCTCTTGAGGTCTTGGTAAATTAAAGGAAGTCTTAGAAAACATTGAATCTGGAGTTATGGTAAACGACTCAGACTTTAAGGTAGCATTCTGATAAGTTAGAGAACCTCCAGCTAATAAACCAGAATTGTTAAGAGAAACTTTACCATAAACTGTACCTTTCCCATTATAGATCGGGTAACCATCTATTGGAGCTTGAACCATGAAACCCAAACTGGAATCTGCTTGCATGGTTAGTTGGGTTTCAATGTCTGGAACAATGCCTTTTGCATCTAATTTGCCATCAAACTTAAAAGATCGCATCGAGGCAAGATTATCTAAACTATCAATTGCAAATGGCTTGATGTTAAATGCGAGTTTATCTTTTTTATAGGCACCGCTTAATATTTTCGGATCTTCAAAAAATACTTTAGAATCTGAGGTTGCTATAAACTTAGGGTATTGAGGATTAGATTTAGAGGCAGATTTATTGTTTGGATCGTCTAAAATGAAACTTCCGCTCACTTCTTCTAATGTTGTAGGCAGTGTTGTGATAATCTTATTTCCCTTTTCGTCAAGCTGATCTGTATAGATTTTCAGCTTCATTTGGTCAACTTTGTCTAGTTTAATTGAAAAGCTATCGTAGTCGAAACTAAAACCTTGGCCATTAAAATCAACAGAACCTGCGCTTAAAATTCCGCTAAATTGCATGGATCTGTTCTTGCCAATTATCACTTCTTTATCTTTCAAATAAACAATTACCCTATGGGTGTCGCTCATAGAAATTGCAGGAACTCCTTTTACCTTTAAAAGAAGGCTATTCAAATCTAAAATCGCATTTTTCTCTTTTGCGGTTTTAGATACAAACCGAATTACATCATAATCCTTCTTCTTCTGGTTGCCCATAACAAAAAGCTCAACCTTGTCGGTTATTATAATTTGGTTTGTTTTTCTTTTATAGATGATGAAGCCTTCTGCTGATAAAGAGAGCAGCAGGTCTTTAATTGCTTCGTAAGGTAATTTCAAGTGAGCAGCAAATGATGGGCCAGAAAACTCATTGCTTCCAACCATTTTGCTGTATTGAAAGAGCTTATCAATTGGATTATAGGTAGTTATGCCCTGAATTTTTATATACTCATCCTTTGAAAAATAGTTAGCCGAAGTAAAAACTACAGTTGCATTGCTGAGACCTGTAGTCATAAAAAACTCAAGTTCGGGCTTGTTCAAATTCCAGCCAATAGCATCACATTGTATATTAAACTGATGATAGGAATTGTAGAACGGGGCAATGGCTTTTACATCAACCGGATTAAAAAGATTTAGGTACCGGTCTTTAAAATCATACTTCAAATAAATGCTTGGGTGGTAAATGGAATCGTTTTCAATGTAAATGCTTACTTCCACTTCCTCGCCTTGTATGTTATCAGACTTGATTAAAAACTGAGCACCTCGAGCTTTAACCACAACCGAATCGTTCTTCTTAAAGAAAAGTGTGGCAGGTTCATTTTCATCGCTCAATGCAAAATATCGGTAACCTTCTATTTTAAACTTACCCAAATAATCAACTTGGTTAGCAATTTCCTTTATAAAAATAATTCCTGTATAGGCATCAAATCTTGGGAATGTGCTAATATCAGCGCTACTTGTGCTAACTCGATCAGAAAACTGACCAATCAAAGTCTCCTCAAAGTTTTTACCTCTAAGCGAAACCGAATCTGCTGTGTATTCTGGATACTTTAAATCGATTTGATAATTTGATAACTCAACATTCAAAGAATCAGACTTCAATCCAAATCTGCTCCAATCTGTTTTGCCGCTTTTCCCAACCCATAAATTTTTGGTAACATTATAAGAACCCTTCGTACGAACAATAAGTAAGGAATCTTTTGAGGTGCTACAAGCCAAATCAACCTCACCAAAATTAATAATAGCATCGCCTTCAAACCAAAAAATTGTATATGGAGCATTATTTTCTATTTTCCATTTTATGGTTCTTGAATTGTATAATTCGGATTCTGAAAAGAGTGAAAAAGAAAATTTTGTAAAATCGTCGAATGGTTTGAGATTGCGGGTAGTACTTGAATCAACTATTTGATTCCATTGCAAAAATTCAACTGGAGGACTAAACTTATAAAACGCCAAAATAGCGGAATAGTAATTGCCAAAATAGGGATAGGAAGCCATCCTACGTTGCAACATTAAATTGCTGGTGTTAATTATTGCAGTTTGGTCGTCAATTGGTAATGAGGAAAACAAGCTTTCAACTTCTTTACTAATTTGCTTATAATCAGAACGTTGTCCTGAATTTAAGTATAAGCTAAGCTCTTTTATAAAAATAGAAGGGTCTGTACTAAATGATTTAGGAATTTGAGCCCAAAGAAAAGTTGGAAATAAAAGGAGATATAATAGGATTTTGATTGTGCGCATTAATTATTTTTTTGAAGCAGCATTGCCGCCCATTGATCATTAGTAACGGTTTTTATTTCAAAAAATTGATGTTCCTTGAAGAAAGCTCCAACATCTTCCACATCTTCTACTAAAAATCCACTTAAAACCAAGTATCCATTTATCTTGATAGCTTTTGCGTAGGATGATGCCTGATCAAAAAGTATATTCTTATTAATGTTTGCTAAAATAATATCGAATGGTTTCTGATTATCCAAAAGTTCTTTACCACCAGCCAAACCAATAACTTGGTTTACTTCATTTTTCTCGCAATTTTCTAACGTGTTTTCAACAGACCAATCTTCAATATCGATGGCAACCACTTCACTGGCTTCAAGTTTAGCAGCTAAAATTGCTAAAACGCCAGTTCCACACCCCATATCAAGAACTCGCTTTTGGACGAAATCTAAACCCTCCATAATTTCTATAACTGAGGAGGTTGTGGCATGGTGACCTGTGCCAAAACTCATTTTGGGGTCAATAAGCAATTCAAACTTAAAACCTTCTTTTGGGTGATGAAAGGAAGCTCTAATTCTACAGAAATTGCCTATTTCAACCGGTTCATAATTGGCTTCCCAAACGGCATTCCAGTTTTGTGCCTCAATTTTCCGAATTTTAGACTGTCCAACTACGTAATCAACCAGAGATTGTTGCAGTAGCTTTTGGTCAATTTGCCCATATTCGCTATCTACAATGTAAGCTTTCACTAAATCGTCTTCTACTTCAAAACTTTCGAAGCCAAATTCTCCTAGGCTTGCAACTACAATATCACTGTAGCCAGATTTGGCCTGCACTGAATAAACCAGATAATCTACCATTAAAACTAACGGGCTTTAATAATATTTACAAATTCCCGAGATTTTAAAGAAGCACCACCAACTAAGCCACCATCAATATCTGCTTGTTCAAAAAGTTTATCTGCATTAGAATTGTTTACACTTCCGCCATAGAGAATCGGAATGAAGCTGGAAACTTCATTGCTGAATAACTCCTCCAAAACCTCCCTTATAAAAGCATGAACTTCCTGTGCCTGTTCTGGCGAAGCAGTTTTACCTGTACCAATTGCCCAAACTGGTTCATAGGCAATTACCACTTGCATCATTTCTTCAGCATTTAGGTTAGAAAGTGCACCTGTTAGTTGTTCTTTTATAATTGATTTATACGCTCCAGCCTCACGTTCTTCAAGCGTTTCACCCACACAATAAATAGGAGTAAGGTCTTCTTCAAGACATCGAAGAATTTTTTCGCTTAAAAT